>JANXXR010000300.1 GCA_025350525.1 Deltaproteobacteria bacterium | reverse complement strand
TCTCTCGGCTTCCAGAACACCTACCGCGTGGCGCACGGCGCCGCGATCGCCTTCGGCACCACTTTTTAGAAAGGGCATCGAACATGGCGCTCCACCTCCGCCGACTTGCCAGCCTCGCTCTCTTCGCCGCCGCCATCGGTTGCCCCAAGCCCGTCGACGCGCCTGTCGCCAAGATCAACGACGGCACGGGGACCATCGCCGGCATCAGCGTCGGGCAGCTCGTCCACCTCGACGGCACCGGCTCCGTCACCGCCAGCCCCGGCGGCCGCGACCTGACCTTCGAGTGGTCGTTCGCGCGGCTCCCGGTCGGCAGCGCCGCGACCTTGAACGACGCGCACTCGCAGACGCCGAGCTTCGTCGCCGACGTGCCCAGCACCGACGCCAGCAACACCTACGTGGTGCGGCTGGTGGTCTCGAACGCGTTCGTCTCCAGCGCGCCGGTCACCACGACGATCACCGTCAGCGCTTGCGGAGGCCGCGCGCCGGTCATCGCCGCGCTCAACGCCACCCCGCCCGCCGGCCAGACGACCTTTGGCGTCGGGTCGCTGGTCAGCCTTTCGGCCTCGGTGACCGACCCCGACAACCAGACCGCCGACCAGATCTGCGCGGTCTCGCAGAACCAGACCGTCACCTATCTGTGGAAGCTGGTGGGCCAGCCCGCCTCCAGCACGAGCTCGCTCAACAACCCCACCGCGGTGGCGCCGAGCTTCGTCGCCGACGTGGCCGGCGACTACACGCTGCGCCTCGTCACCACCGACTCGACCGGCCGCTCCAGCACGCCCTTCGACAGCAAGGTCACCGTCTCCAACTGCGGCGCCAACGCCCCCACCATCACCAGCGTCAGCCCGGTCACCGAGCAGTTCGCCGTCAGCAAGACCATCCAGATGACGGCCATCGTCGACGACGCCGACAACGACGCCACCTGCAAGTCGGCCGGCACGCCCAGCCAGGCGCTCACCTACGCCTGGTCGTTGCCGCAGCTCCCCAACGGCAGCCGCGCCGTGCTTAACAGCGCCAGCGCGCAGAACGCCAGCTTCACGCCGGACCTCGACGGCGACTACTCCGTGCGCCTCGTCGTCTCCGACTCGACCGGCCGCTCCAGCGCGCCCAGGGACACCGGGATCCACATCACCAAGTGCGGCAACAACGCGCCCACCGCCAGCATCTTCGGCGTCGCTATCGCGCCCGCCACCACCGTGCCGGCACCCTTCATCGGCGGCCTGCTGCAGTTCGGCGCCACCATCCTCGACGCCGACCAGGACTCCATCGGCGGCAACCCGCCGGCCTGCAACCCGATCATCCCGCAGAGCTACAGTCTCAAGTGGGCCCTGCGCGCCACGCCCGCGGGCAGCGTCGCGCAGCTCAACAACCCCACCAGCACGCAGCCCAGCTTCACGCCCGACGTGAGCGGCAGTTACAAGGTCGAGCTGGTGGTCACCGACCAGAGCGGCCTCTCCAGCGCGCCGGCCAGCGCCACCGTGGCGGTCTCGTCGTGCGGCAACAACCGGCCCAGCGCCACCATCACCGGGACCTCCACCTTCGGCGCCAGCCCTTCGGTCATCGCCAACGGCGCCTCGGTCAACGGCGGCGCGCAGATCGCGCTCTCCATCTCCGGCGGCGTCCCCAGCGATCTCGACAACGCCCCCGCCGGCTGCAACCTGCACCAGACCTTCACCTACGCCTGGTCGCTCTCGTCGCGCCCGCCCAACAGCAGCGCCTTCATCGTCAACCCCACCGCCGATCCGTCGGTGGCGCCCGCCTCCTTCACCGCCGACGTGGCCAACGGCAACTACCAGGTGCAGCTGGTGGTCAGCGACTCGGCCGGCTTCAAGAGCGTCCCTTCCTTCTTCAACGTCCTCACCAACGGCTGCGGCACCAACGCGCCCACCATCGCCAGCGCCACCGCCGCGGCGAACGGGGTCTCCGTCAACATCACCGCGCCGAATCCCGGCCAGCCGGTCACCCTGACCGCCGCTGGCGCCGACGCCGACAACGGCGCCGCCTGCACGCCCGCGCTCTCCCCGGCGCAGGGCCTCAGCTACCAGTGGACGCTGGTCTCCCGCCCCACCTCGAGCAGCACCACGCTCACCACCGCCACCGCCACCACCGCGACCTTCACGCCCGACGCCATCGGCAGCTACCAGTTCAGCGTGGTGGTCACCGACTCGACCGGCCTCAAGTCGGCGCCCACCTACGTCACCGTCGGCACCTCCTCCTGCGGATCGCACACGCCCGCCGTCGCCTCGGTCACCGCGGCTCCGTCGTCGGTGCAGCCGCTGCCCAACCCCGGCAGCGTCAGCCCCGCGCGGGTCACCGCCTCCACCGTCACGCTCAGTGCCTCCGTCTCCGACGGTGACGACGCCTGCTTCGGCGGCGTCCAGCCGCGCACGTACGTCTGGTCGGTGGTGCAGCGCCCCGCCGGCTCGAGCGCGGTGCTGAGCGACCCGACCTCGGCCACGCCCGCCTTCATCCCCGACGTCACCGGCGACTACCAGTTCCAGATCGTGGTCACCGACTCGCTGGGCCTCGCTTCGACGCCCGCCTTCGTCAACGTCCACGCCACCTCGTGCAGCCTGTTGCCCCCCGCGGTCCTGCCGCTCTCGAGCCCCACCAACCCCACGCAGCTGGTGGCGGTGACGCTGCCCGCGCCCGCCTTCAGCGCCGCTCCGGCGCTGCAGAACTGCGTCGCCACGCCCGGCGCCTACGTCTACCGCTGGTCGATGGTGGCGGAGCCCGCCGGCAGCCAGTCGGTGCTCGACAACCCCGCCTCGCCTTCGCCCAGGTTCACGCCGGACAAAGTCGGCGCCTACGTGGTCAGCGTGGTGGTGGTCAACGACGCCGGCATCGCCGCCGACCCCGTCTACCTCCAAGTGCTGGTCGGCACCTGTGGCTCCACGCCGCTCGGCTGGTCGGCCGCCGCCATCACCAGCACCTTCACCGATCCCAACGGCGCCACCACCGTCAATCCAGAAGTGGGCGCGCAGGTGAAGCTGATCCCGCACCCGACCGACAGCAACACCACTTGCGGCACCGCCGTCACCAACGCCCTCTCGTACAAGTGGGCCATCATCGCCGCGCCCGCCGGCAGCCGCGCGGCGCTGACCTCCACCACCGAAGCCTCGCCCACCTTCGTGCCCGACGTGCAGGGCACCTACCAGATCTCGGCCATCGCCACCGACGGGCTGGGCAACCAGAGCTCCGCCCCGGGCTTCATCACCGTCGCCACCGGATCCTGCGGCGCCAACGTCCCCACCGTCACCATCACGCCGTCCGACCTGACCGGCATCAAGGCGATCAACAGCTACGCGCTGCAGGCCGTCTCTGTCCTCGCCAACGACGCCGACAACACGCCCTCCTGCCCGGCTCGCTTCCACACCGTCGGCTTCACCTACGCGTGGAGCCTGGTCACCACGCCCGTGGGCGGCCACGCCACCATCTCCAGCAGCAGCGGCGCCTCCACCACCTTCGAGGCCACCAGCCCCGGCCAGGGCTACCAGCTGCGCGTGGTGGCCACCGGCTCCAATGGCCTCTCCAGCGACCCGACCCAGGCCGCCGCTTTCCTCGGCATCGACGTCGCCACCTGCGGCTCGCACGCGCCGGTGGTCAGCTCCGTCGCAACCCTGCTGCACGGCACCAGCACCGTGGTCTCGCGCCCGGCGGTGGGCACCAACGTCGACCTGGTCGTCAACGCCACCGACGCCGACGACTCCTGCACCACCTTGGTCCTGCCGAAGACCACCACGCTCGCCTCGTACACCCTGCGCGCCATCTCGCTGCCGAGCGGCAGCGCCGTCGCCACCTTCGCGCGCCAGAGCGCCTCGGCGTTCTCGATCACGCCGGACGTGGCCGGCGCTTACACCTTCAGCCTCACCGCCACCGACGACAGCGGCCTCGAGTCGTTGCCGGTGCAGCTGACGCTGACCACCGCGGCCTGCGGACCTGTCCAGCCGACCTTCACCGCCACCATGGGGGGCGTCAACGACCCCATCGCCAACGGCACCGCCTCGGCCATCACCAGCAGCCCCATCGTGGTGACCAGCTCCGCCCTCTCCGACTCCTGCGTCCCGGCGCCGTCGGGTGCGTGGGCCTGGAGCCTCCTGCAGAAGCCGGCCGGCAGCGCGGCCACGCTCTCCTCGCTCACTTCGCGCACCACGGGCTTCACCCCGGACGCGCCCGGCGTCTACCAGCTCTCGGTGGTGGTCACCGACAACGCCGGACTCAGCTCCGCGCCGGGCACGCTGACCTTCACCGTCGCCAACTGCGGCAGCGCCAAGCCCGTCATCGCGGTGGGCGGCCTGCTCGCCACCGCTGCCCACAGCCCGGCCAACGCCGGCGACCTGATCACCCTCCAGGCCGCCAACGCGCTCGGTGGCTCGACCATCTCCGACCTCAACGGCAGCTCCTGCAACGTGGTGAGCCGCTACACCGGCGACGCCAGCACCACCGCCTTCGCCACCACGCTCGCCAGCCCCACGGTGTTCGTCAACGGCGCGCTCAAGCTGACCCCGAGCGACTACACCGTCGCGGGCGGAGTCGTCACCTTCGCCACGGCCCCGGCCGCCGGCGCGGTCATCGCCTTCTCCGCCTTCGTGCCCGGCTACCAGTACCGCTGGTCGCTGCTCTCGGTTCCCTCGGGCAGCTCGGCGCAGCTCTCGTCGGCCACCGCGGCGGCCCCCGAGTTCGCCGCCGACGTGCCCAACGGCACCTACCAGGTCGCGCTTACCGTCACCGACTCGCTGGGCAACGTCTCCGACCCGGCCTTCCTCGGCGTGCCGACCTCGAAGTGCGGCGTCAACCTGCCGCTCCTGGTCCTCGACCCCACCCTGTCGGTCAACGCCAACACCGCGGGCACCCTCAACGCCACCGCCACCGACGCCGACAACGCCTGCGCCGGCTTCGCCACCGACGTTACCCAGATCGCCTGGAGCGTCGTCTCCTCGCCGGCCGGCTCGCGTCCCGCGCTCACCTCGACCAGCACCGCCACCGTGAAGACTGGCACCGGCGCGGCCAGCAGCTACGCCGCCTCCAACCAGTTCCAGGCCGACGTCGGCCCCGGCATCTACGTGGTGCAGGCGCAGGCCATCGCCGCAAACGGCCTCAAGAGCGCGCCGCAGCAGAGCAGCGTCACCGTCTCGGCCTGCGGCGCCAGCGTGCCGGCGATCAACGCCCTCGCCGCCACCGACGCCGCCAACCCCCTGGGCGTCGCCCGGCCCCCGGTGGGCGACACCGTCACGGTCACCGCCAGCGCCACCGATCCCGACCACGACACCGCCGCCATCTGCAGCGGCCCCCTCAGCGCGGCGCAGTACCTCTGGTCGGTCACCGCGGCGCCCGCGGGCTACGTGCAGGCCGTGCCAATCCCGGCTGGGCTCACCACCAGGTCCGTCACCCTGGTGCCCAACGTCGCCGGCGTCTACACGCTCTCGGCGGTGGCGGTCTCCGCGACCGGCATCCACTCCGCGCCGCTGGCCATCACCATCCCCACCGGCTCCTGCTTCCCCAGCGTCGCCAACACCGCCAGCTCGGGCGCGCCCATCAGCGCCAGCACCTTCACTCCGACTGCCGGCACCAGCGTCACCCTGGGCATGGGCGTGGCCAGCAGCGCCTGCGTCAGCGGCGGCGCAGCGCCCACCGTGGCCTGGAGCATCCTCTCGCGGCCCGCAGGCAGCGGCGCGGCCCTGAGCGGCTCGACCACCACCGCGCCGACCTTCACCGCCGACGTCCCCGGCACCTACGCCATCCAGCTCGTCGTCACCGACAACGGCGGCTTCACCAACGCGTACTCGACGACGGTGACCGCGGGCGCCTGCGTGCCGCCCTCCATCGTCAACGCCGGCGCGCAGCTGCTCACCGCCGCCAACCTCTACACGGTCCTCGATCCGCAATCGGCCTCGACCAGCACCATCTACAGCGGCGGCCGGGTCACCCTGGCGCTGCCGGTTGCCGGCCCCACCGCGGGCGGCGCGGTGCCCGGATCCTGCGGCGGCGTCGCCGGGTACCAGTGGTCGCTGATCTCTCGGCCGTCGGGCAGCCAGGCGCTGCTCTCCTCTAGGACCGACTCCACGCCGTCGTTCGTGGCCGACGTGGCCAACGGCAGCTACCAGCTCTCGGTCGTGATC
>JANXXR010000278.1 GCA_025350525.1 Deltaproteobacteria bacterium | reverse complement strand
GTGCTTGCCGACGCGGAAGTTCACCCAGTTCTCGATGCCGACGTCGTGCAGGCCGATCCAGGCCGACTCGAGGTCGCCGCTGGCGCCGTTGCCGGCCAGCTGGAAGCCGGTGCCGTTGAGGCCGGGCGTATAGGTGATGGCATAGGAAAGCTTGTTGCCGAGCGTGCCGGCAGACCAGACGTCGAGGCCGGTGAAGCCAAAGGTCCCCGACTGCGAGGTGACCGGCCCGGTGTCGGTCGACACCAGCGCCTGGCGCAGCCACTGGTAGCCGGCGGTGGTGCGGAACGACAGTGGGAAGTACGACGAGTCCTGCTCGACGGGCGCGTCGCGGTCGCGCTTGAGCTTGTAACCGCGGTCGCGAAAGTTGATGCCGAAGTCGTTGAGGCGCGGCCACACCTCGTGGCAGGCGGAACAGGCAAGCCCGGTCTTCCGCGCAAACAGCGGCACAGCGCCGACCACTGGAGAGAAGAGCCCGAGACCGAAGAAAGCGAAGACACCTGCGACGATTCCAGCGACTGCGAGGCCGATAGTCCGACTCATTGCTAGCCCCTCCGGGCGAGGTTCAGCGGTTACCGCTCGATGCTTCGAGGATCAACCTTCTCTTGATTCTCACTCGGACAGCTCATGTGCGGCGCACAACAATAAAATCGCGGGAGCGAAATAGGCCAACAGGATCTGTAGGGCGGTGGCGCGCGTGAAGCCGGCGGAGCCGATGGCAACCAATGCCAGGGCGGCAAACTCCGCCAGGAGGCGAGCACGACGGGGAGGGAGCGCGGACATCCACAGCGCCATGACCAGCGGCAATGCCAGGCTGAGCCCGATGACCGGCGCCGCGAGGCGGAAGGGAGCCGGCACTTCCGCGATCCCGAACAGCGCCACCGCCGTGAGCGCGATCGCCGCGCAGCCGAGCATGGCGCCGCGGGCGATGCGATCCTCCAGTCCCAGGCCGTGGTCCCTGGATGTCCAGATGGCGTCGATCCAATGGAACGCCAATGCCAATTTGGTCGACCTGTCCCCTGCATGAATTCCAATCGCAAGCTTTGCCATGGTTATCCCCGCCTAATGAGTTCCTGATTCGCTCAGCTTCTGTCCGTAGTAGAAGACGACTCTTGCAGTCTGTCCGGGCTCGACGGAGACCTCGACGGCCTTCTCCCCGAACTTCTCGTGCCAGGCCGCTATCGAGTACTTTCCGGGAGGCACGTTCTCGATCTTGAACTCGCCGTTGTCGCTGGAGACTGCAAAGTAAGGATTGCGGGAGACTCCGACGAAACCGGTCATCCAGCCGTGGACATCGCACTTCCATCGCACGACGCCGTTCCAGCGGCTCGTCGCCTGCGCCGTCGAGCCATCGATGGTGATGACGCCTGGACCCGGCATGGCGCGATTGAACAGCGTGGTGGCTCCGGCGTAGGCGTGGACATTGTGGAGCACCGGATCGGCGTTCTCGATGATCACTCGATTGCCGGCCTGGATGGCAGCGACGTGCGGCTCATACATGCATTCGGTCTGTTTGATGGACACGGCCCGTTCAGGTCCGCCCAGTTGTTCGGGCGCGCCTTTGGTGATTCGAACCCAGACGTCCTTGAGCCGATTCGCGTTGACCCGCACCGACGGGTCCAGGGCCGGCTTCTTCGCGCAGAACTTGTCGCTTTCCCGTCGCAGCCTCTCCTGGGGAGGAACGAGGCCGTGAAATTCGACGAAGCCCTCGATGGTCTCCGCAAGCGCGGGAACGGCCGAGAGCAGGCAGAGCAGCGATCCAACGATTCGTACCCGCAACAATAATGATTGATTCATAATGCCATCTTGACGGCCGTTCAGCCGAGGTTAGAGTCAACACCACGCCCATTGAGACGCGCAGATTGCACGGCCCACGTCATTTGTTTGGAAATCCCCCTGCACCGCGCATCACGGATGCGCTGTGCTTACGTCTCGCCGGTCGCGCGCCTCGATTGCGAGAGGCCTTCACCCCGCGGAGGCAACCCTCCCCCAAGGCGACGACGACGGGTGTTCGCCACCGCAAATCGATGCGGCGACCGACGAGGCTTTCTAGCTGTGCAGTTCCCCCCGGATCGGCACTCATCTACCTACACGCGAGCCTGCGCGCACCGGTGAAAAATTGCAAGGCTGCTGGGTGCTCTATCGTGCAGTTCGGGAATATTATTAGATTAACAGCAACCGCAATTTTGATATAACTGTAATGGCGACCCGTTGCAGGGCGCACGCGCCAGTCAGGCGTGCTCCGGTCAGCGTCCCGCGATGGGAGGTCGGACGCGCGGCAGCGGCGGCTCGAGGCCCCCATCGCGGCCGACCTCCAGCGCCGCTGCATGTTTCCGACGACCGCGCCGCGCAGATTCGGAGATCAGGGGGCGGTATATTTCCAGATGGTGCCGCTCGCGAGGACGAACGCGGAGTTGCCGTCGGCCACCAGCGAAGAAGTCTGGTTGAGGTCGAACGCGGTGGTGATGCCGGTATTGAAAGGCTGCCAGCTCTTTCCATCGTCCGAGCTGGCATACATCCCCCACTGGCTGCCGGAGATGGCCTTGTCGGAGTGCAGGAGCAATTGCCCGTTGGTCAGCGTGACGATCCGGGAGCATTCCAGCCCGGACCCCCAGCTATAGGGCGGCAGGTTGATCGCGGCATTGACCGTCGTCTGGGCAGCTGGATCCACCAGCACGAGGAAGTTGCCGTCGGAGTTCAGCGCCGTGACCTGGTTGGACGAGTTGTACAAGGTGCGGCCGCGGCCGAAGAGCATGATCTTGTGGTCCGCGGTGAAGCCCAGGCCGGCCGAGTTGCCGGTCATGGTCCGGACCATCTTCGAGGTGGGGCTGGCGTAATCCAGGCTGACCGGGTGCCAGCTCGCTCCCTGGTCGGCGGAATAGAAGAGGGAGCCGGTCTCAGTGGCCGTGTAGACGACGTTGGCCGGCGAGATCCCCACGCTATAGGTCGCCCCCACGCTGTTGCTGGTGGCGCCGTTGCCGACATAGATGGGGAAATAATCCGCGTGCCCGCTGGCGGGGAGCGCGGTGTTCAGATCGTAGCTGGTGAAGCTGCTGCCATTGTCGGTCGATTTCAGGATCCAGCTGCCCCATTTGACGCTCGCCCAGATGGTGCCGTCGGGGGCGGTCTTGATGTCGAAGATCCCCAGATTCGGCCAGACCCCGGTGTTGATGGTCGCTGGCACCCACTGATTGGTGCTCGAGTTGAAGCGGAAGATCAGCGGGTTGCTCGGGGGATTCTGCGTGCTGTTGGCGCCGGCAAAGATGCCGACCACGGGCTCATTCAGCGAGTTGGTGGTGATCTTGAGGAACTGGGCGCCTGTCAGGGTCATCCCCGTGCCGGGCAGGGCCACCGGCGGCGCGGCGGTCAGGGTGTCGCTCTTGTAAACGACGAAATTGATGCGATTGGTGATGAAGAGGTCGTGATTGGCGGCCACCGCCATCGAGGTGTAATTGCCGGTGTTGACGCCGGTCAGGAACGCCGTCCAGCTCGCGGTGCCCACCGGGGCGGTCCAGGCGGCATGGAGGGTCACGTCGGCCGTACCCATGACCAAGGTGGCGCCCGCGGCCTCGCTGGTGCCGGTTCCGTCGGCCCTGGTATTCCAGCCGGCAAAGGAGTAACCGGCCCGGGTCAATCCGCCGGTATTGCCGAGCACCGTCACCGCGGCCCCCGTCGCATAGCGGCCGTTGTCGGAGGCCGGCGTGCCGCCCGTGTTGCCGTTTCCATCATAGGAGGCGGCGTAGCTCGCCGGGCTGCCTCCCACCGCGACGGTGGCCTGGGCGATCACCGAGACGCCCGCGGCGTTGGTGACGGTCAGGGTGTAGGTGGTGGAGGTGGCCGGCGTCACGCTGGTCGCGCTGCCGCTCGTGACCGCGCCGACACCCTGGTCGATCATTCCAGTTCCACCGGTGAAAGCGTAGGCGAGGCTGGCCGTCCCCCCCGCGGTCAGGCCGGTCGGGGTCGCGGTGAAGGAGGAGATGGCGGGGGCGGCAGTGGCGCCTGGAGGAGGAATGGAACCGGGACTGCCGTGACCGCAGCTGGCGAGCAGACCAGTGAGGCAAAGCGCGAGGAGGGCTCGTCGGTTGGTAGCTGCCATGGTTGCTCCTTGAGGCTTCCGCTGGCGCGCCCTGATCGCCGCCTTTCTATGAAGCGTTAAGAGCGCGGCGGTTAATCGGCTACTTCGATACTACGCGATACAGGCGCCGCCGCCCAATACCAACACGCTGAAAGCCTGCGCCCACCGGGCGCGCTGGGTAGTGACGGGTCGGGGAGAAGGCGCGCAGCCAAGCGGCGGCTGCTGAAGAACCGACCCTCTCGAAAACGATTGGGGATAGACCGCGACACCAGTCGAGATGAAACGGTCGCACCGGATAGGTGCCCAGACCGGATGCTCGACTTCATAGCGAATCAATTGGCCGTGCTTATAGCTCGGAGGTGCGGCCGCCGCAGAGGCATCCTTCCCGGGTGGTCGAGATCGGCGAAACCGTGCTCTCGCTGGATGCCGAAATCGCGGGCTCCAGCTTCGCTCAGCGGATCGCCGATCCCGGGCAGGTTCGCGTGTAGCTACGCCTTCAGCTTGCCGCCGCCCTCGAGCTGAATCTTCCGCGGTTTCATCTCCGGGGCCTTGGGGATGACGATGGTGAGAACGCCGTCCCGCACGCCGGCCTGCACGTGCTCGGTGTCGATCCCCTCGGGGAGCACGAACGACCGCGCGAACGAGCCGTAGGTGCGCTCGGCGGTGAAGTACGTGTCGGTCTCCTCGACCTTCTCCTCCTCACGCCCGCCGGAGACGGCGAGCCGGTTGCCGGCCAGCGTGATCTCCAGCTCCTGCTCCTTCACGCCCGGCACGTCAGCCTTGAAGACGAACCGGTCCTTGGTCTCGCGCACTTCAAACGCCGGCGCGAAGGTGGAGACGCGCATCGCCCCCAGCTCGTGCAGCGGGTTCCAGCGGAACAGTTCGCGGATCATGTTAGCTGCCTCTTCCGGCACCAGCCTCGGCGACAGCTGCGCCGGGCCCGTCTTCTGCATGATGATGTTCGACATCAGTAGATCTCCTTCGCGCGACGGAATCGTCGCGCGAAAATTCAAGCATAAAGTATTCCAGAGGCCCTCAGAGGGGGCGCGGTCCACCGTCCATGCAAGCGTTGCCAGATCGGGCCTTTCGGAGCGCGAGACGCGCACGCGTTGCGCGCCGGATACCGTAGTTCAGGGAAACCGGACCGGCTTGACGTGGCACCGATCGCAGTAGGCGAGGGCGAAGGCCACCTTGCCGTGGCAGACGCCGCACGATTCGCCTGCGACGATCTGGAACATGGTGAACTTCACCGCGCCTGCCTTGGTGCTGGGGAAGATCTCCGGGTGGCACACCTCGCAGCCGTTCCAGACCGCGTGCTTCCTGTGCGAGAACTTTACGTTCGTCATCCAGGCGCCCTGCGAGGCGATGGAGACGTCGCGGTCCATCCTCAGCGCCGGCCGTGGCACCGAGACGCCTTCGATCAGGTCGAGCGGATGGATCTTCCCCTCCTCCTCGGCTTGCTGCCAGTCCACTTCCCCGAACGACCCGCGCGGCAGGGGCAGGGCGGCGTAGTCGCGGAGCGCGGCACCATCGTCGCCGCCGTGGCAACGCCGGCAAATCTCGTCGAGGTCGCGGGCGGGCGCGCAGGCAGCGAAGATCGGCTTTCCCTGGAAGAGCGTCTTGCCGTTGTGGCAGGCGCCGCAATGGAAGCCCTTGCGGTTGGTGGCGTCGGTGATGCCGCTGCCGCCCTTGGCCATGGCGAAGCCGACGTCCACGTGGCAGAGCCGGCAGGTGAAGCGGGCGCGGTGGCGGAAGTGATCGAAGACCACGGCGGGCACAGTGCGGGATTTCTGCAGCACCACCTGTCCGTACTGGTGAACGGGGCCGTCGATGCCGAAGGCCGCCGCCAGCGCGACC
>JANXXR010000276.1 GCA_025350525.1 Deltaproteobacteria bacterium | reverse complement strand
GTGCTTGCCGACGCGGAAGTTCACCCAGTTCTCGATGCCGACGTCGTGCAGGCCGATCCAGGCCGACTCGAGGTCGCCGCTGGCGCCGTTGCCGGCCAGCTGGAAGCCGGTGCCGTTGAGGCCGGGCGTATAGGTGATGGCGTAGGAGAGCTTGTCGCCGAGCGCGCCGGCGGACCAGACGTCGAGGCCGGTGAAGCCAAACGTGCCGGTCTGCTGCGTGACGGTGCCGGTGTCGGTGGGCACCAGCGTCTGCCGCAGCCACTGGTAGCCGGCGGTGGTGCGGAACGAGAGCGGGAAGTACGAAGGGTCCTGCTCGACGGGCGCGTCGCGGTCGCGCTTGAGCTTGTAGCCGCGGTCGCGAAAGTTGATGCCGAAGTCGTTGAGTCGCGGCCACACCTCGTGGCAGGCGGAGCAGGCGAGGCCGGTCTTGCGCGCGAAGAGGGGGACGGCGCCGACGGTGGGCGAGAAGAGCCCGAGGCCGAAGAAGACGATCACATAGGCGGCGAGTCCGGCGACGGTGAGTCCGATCGTTCTCCTCATCGAGTCCCTCCGGGCATGCGCAGCGAGCAGGAGATTCTTTGCGCGCAAACCATTTCCTCATGGATGGGCGGCGGGTCTTGAAGAAAATTGCGCGACTCACGGCTCGGCGAGCACGCGCGCGGCATCGCGCAGCGCGTCGTCGAGATCGGTGGGGGTCGTCCCGGGGTAGCGCCCGCGGATGCGCAGCCGTCCGTCCACCAGCACCAATCCCTTCCCTGCTGGAAAGAGCGCCCGCACCGACGCCGGCGCTCCCGCGAGCAGGAAGAGCCGCTCGCTGCTCGGGTGCTCGCGGCGGATGGCGGCGAGCGCGCCCGCGTCGGCATCGGGGGAGAAGGAGAGGAGCCAGAGCGCGTCCCCTAAGTTGCGCGAGCGGTGCTGCAGCTTGCGCAGGGTCTCGGCGGCGAGCGATCCCTCCGCGCCGCAGCCGGTGCAGAGGAGGTTGGCGATGAAGGCGTGGCGGCCCAGCGTGGCGGTGGAGAGGCGCTCGCCGCGATCGTCGCCGAGGGCGAAGGGCGGGAAGGTTCCCAGCACCGGAGGCGGGGCGGGCGGCCGCTCCGCCAAGAGGCCGCGCAAAAACGGCGCGCCGAAGAGCAGGCCGATGGCGGCCACCCAGAACCAGGGACTGCCGACCAGGCTTCCCAACCGCGCCCCTGGACTCGTCGCGTGCACGGCGCTCGCTACCACGCCGCGGCGCCTCGACGCTACCCGTCCACAATTCAAGCAAGCGATCCTGGTCGCTTGCGGTGAACCGCGCTCGCGGTGCAAGGTGCCGCGTCTCTCTCCAGAGGAGATGGCGTGCTCAGCAGCTCTACCGATGCGATGCACAGCTCCTGCGGGTGGTCTTCGCCGCATCTGCCCGGAGTCGAAATCAGCCGCCACGCGCACGCGGGACCGCTGCCGCCGTTCCGGATGATCCCGATGGTGCAGCTCAAGCTGCTGCTGGTGGGCGAGGCCGAGGTGCGGTCGGGCAGCGACGGCTGGCACGAGAAGGCCGGCGGCTGCATGATCGGCGCGCCCGAGTGCAGCTTCCGGGTGGTGAAGAGGTTGAGCGAGACCGCCTCGACCCTGCGCGTCTACCTCGATCCGACGCTCTTCGACGAGTGGATGCGGCGGCACCAGGGCCCGCGCTCCACCGACTTCAGGGTCCGGCACCTGGCCGACCCCAGGCTGGGCGACGCACTCCTGGACCTCCAGCGGCAGATGGCGGCCGCTGCCGGGGCCAAGGACTTGCGCGCGAGCTTCGAGGCGCTGATGGAGCGGGCGCTGGACTTTCTCGGATCTACCGTCGACTCGGGCAGCGTGATCCGTCCCGAGATCCGCAAGGCGGTGGAGATCCTGCAGGAGCGCTTCGCGGAGCCGGTGGCGCTCGACGAACTGGCGGCGTCGGTGGGCTTGAGCAAGTTCCACTTCATCCGCCTCTTCAGCGAAGAGGTCGGGGTCGCGCCCCACGGCTTCCAGCTGCAGCTGCGCGTCTCGCACTCGCGCCAGCTCCTCGCTTCGGGACTTCCGGTGGCCGAGGTCGCCGCCGCCTGCGGCTTCGCCGACCAGGCCCACTTCAGCCGCTGCTTCAAGAGCGTGGTGGGCTACACGCCTGGAGGATTTCGCCGGCTGGGCTGACCTGCGCCGCGCGGTCAGGTAGCCTCGCGCGCCATGCGCTCCCGAATCCTCGCCGCCTTCCTCTGCAGCACCGGTGCCGCCTTCGCCGTCCCGCCCGCCGACCTGGTCCTGCGCAACGGCGACATCCTCACCCAGGATCCGTCGCGTCCTCACGCCCAGGCGCTGGCGGTGCGCGACGGCGTCATCGTCGCGCTCGACGAGGCCGCGGCGGCCCTGGTGGGCCCGAAGACGAAGGTGATCGAGCTGCAGGGCCGCGCCGTCGTTCCCGCGCTCACCGACGCCCACGCGCACCTCGTCAACCTCGGCCTCGCGCGCAACCAGGTGGAGCTGCGCGGCTGCACCTCCGCGGCCGACTGCGCCGGCCGCATCGCGCGCGACCGCCACTCCCGCCGCGGCGCCTGGACGCTGGGCCGCGGCTGGGATCAGAACCTCTTCCCCGGCGCGGCCTTTCCCACCCACGCCGCGCTCGACAAGCTGCGCGGGCCGGTCTGGGTGCGGCGCGTGGACGGCCACGCCGGCTGGGCCAACGCCGCCGCCCTGCGCAGGGCCGGGGTCACCCGCGCGACGGCCGATCCGCCCGGCGGGAAGATCCTCCGCGATGCGGACGGCGCGCCCACCGGCGTCCTGGTGGACAACGCCATGGCGCTGGTGGGCCGCGCCGTGCCGGCGCCCAGCGGGGCGGAGATCGCCGACGCCATCCTCCGCGGGCAGGAGCTGGCGCTGGCCGAGGGACTGACCGAAGTGCACGAGATGGGCATCCCGCTCGAGTATACGGCTGTATACGCGCGCCTCGCCAAGAGCGGCAAGCTGCGCCTGCGGGTCTACGCCTTCGGCGCGCAGGACCAGGCCGCGCGCCTCTTCGCGCACCCGCCTGCGACCGCTGCGCCGGGCGTCTTCTTCACCCTGCGCGGCATCAAGCTCTACGCCGACGGCGCGCTCGGCTCCCGCGGCGCCGCGCTGCTCGAGCCCTACAGCGACGATCCGGGAAATCGCGGCCTGGTCATCACCGGCGAGCCCGCCCTCGAGAAGCTGTCCCGCGAGGCGCTGGCTTCGGGCTGGCAGGTGGCGGTGCACGCCATCGGCGACGGCGGCAACCGCAGCGCGCTCGACGCCTTCGAGAAGGCGGGCGCCAACCCGGAGCGGCGCTTCCGCATCGAGCACGCGCAGGTGGTGTCAGCGGAAGATTTCCCGCGCTTCGCCCGGCTCGGCGTCATCGCCTCGATGCAGCCCACCCACGCCGTCAGCGACGGGCCCTGGGCTTCGAGCCGGCTGGGCCCCGAGCGCGTCAAGGGCGCCTATGCGTGGCGGCGGATGCTGGACTCCTCGGCGCGGCTCGCCTTCGGCAGCGACTTTCCCGTCGAGGAGGTGAGCGCCGTGGACGGCTTTCGCGCCGCCGTCGAGCGCACCGGCTGGAGCGACGGGCAGAACCTCACGCTCGAGGAGACGCTGCGCGCCTTCACCGCGGGCGCCGCCTTCGCCGCTTTCGAGGAGGGCTGGCGCGGGCGCGCGGTGGCAGGGATGGCCGCCGACCTGACCATCTTCGACCGGCCCGCCGCAGACCTGGTGCACGCGCGCGTTGCGACCACCGTGGTCGGCGGGAAGATCGCGTGGCAGCGGCGCTGAGCCTGACAGCGATGTCCCGGTCGGCCGCGGCCCGCGCTCAGGCAAGTCCAGCAATCCTCCGGGGTCGGCGCGGTGGCGCGGCAAATGCATCCCGCTGCCCGTGCAGACCCGGTTCGTCCTCCTGGCGGCGGGAGACAACCTCGAGGTGTACCAGCAGGCGCACGGCGCGTGCCTGAGCCTGCTTGCCCACGCGCCGCGCGATTCCGAGATCGTGGTCTTCACCACCCGGCCCGACCGGTTTCACTGGCTCTTTGCCAAGGTCCGCGTCGAGGAGATCCTCCCGGGCCAGCTACGGGAGTGGCAGGGGCCGCGCCACTATTTCTACCGCGCCAAGTTCGAGGTGGTCCGCAGGGCGGCGAGGCTGGGGCCCTGCCACCTGGTGCTCCTCGACGCCGACGTGCTCGTCACCGGATCGCTCGAGCCGCTGGTGGCGGCGCTCGAGCGCGGCGCCTGCGTGATGCACGCAGCCGAGCAGGCCTTGTGCGCGCGCAAGAAGACCCGCGAGGCGCTGCGAGCCGTCTTCGGCCGCTGCTTCGCCGAGGTTCCCATCGACGCGACCACCATGGTCTTCAACTCAGGTGTGATCGGAATTCCCCAAAACCGCCGCGAACTGGTGGAGCGGGCGCTGCGCTGCAACGACGCGCTGCTCGAGGCGGGCGTGCGCTACTTCGCCGTCGAGCAGGTGGCCTGGAGCGCGGTGCTGGGCGCGGCCGGCAAGCTGGAGCTGGCCGTGCCCTTCGTCGTTCACTACTGGGGAAACAAGCGCGCCTTCCTCAAGGCGGTGAACCAGCTCCTCGCCGACGCGCTGGTCTGTGGCTGGTCCCCGGGCGAGGCGGCCGCCCAGCTCATGCGGCGGCCGCTCTGCTTTCCACTGCGCGTCAAGGACCGCTGGTGGCATCCCCTGGTGGCCCGCCTGCTCAAGCTACCGCGGGCCTGAAGGCGCTCTTTTCAGTTCACGTCGGCGGGGCGCGACTCGACCACGATCTCGACCCTGCGGTTGTTGGCGCGGCCCTCGGCGCTGGAGTTCTCGGCGATAGGCCGGTTCGATCCTTCGCCGACGGCGCGGATGCGCTCGGCGCGGATTCCGCGCGGCACCAGGTAATCCAGCACCGACTGGGCGCGGCCCAGCGAGAGCTGCTGGTTGCCCGCGATCGAGCCGCGGGAGTCGGTGTAGCCCTCGACGAGGATGGTCCGGTCGCTGGTCTTGAGCGCCTCCGCCACCTGGTCGAGCCGCTGCCGCGCCGTCGGGAGCAGCTCGCTCTTGCCCGAGGCGAAGAGCACGCTGCCCGAGAGCGTGATCACCATTCCGCGCGCTTCCTTGCGGACGGCGGCCACCTTGCTGAGCGCGTCGATGGTGCCCTGTTCGGCAGCGAGCCGCGCCTGGTGCTCGGTGTCGACCTGGCCCTGCGCCTGCGCCAGCTGCGCTTCGGTGCGCTGCTGCGTGGCCGAGGCCTCGGCGAGCTGGCCGTTCATCTGCACCCGCGACTGGTGCTCGGCGTCGAGCTGCGCCTGCGTCTGGTTCAGCTGCGTCTGCGTCTGCGTCTGGGCCGCGGAGGCGGCGGCGAGCTGGGCCTTGGTGGTGACCAGCGACTTGTCCTTGAGGGCCTGCAGCTGCTGCTCGCTCTGCTGCTTCTCGCGGGCGGCGGCGGAGGTCTTGCCCTGCGCGTTGGCCAGCTCGGCGCGGCGCAGCGCCAGGTAGGCGCGGTTGGCGGCCACCGGCGACTGGCCGTCGCTCTTGGCGGCTTCCTCGGCGGCGTCGAACATCACCCGGGCGTCGTGCAGGTCGGACGGGGTCAGCTCCTTGGCGGGGCCGCTCTCGGCGGCCTGGTAGGCATCGCGCGCCATCAGCAGCTCGGGCGAGGGCTTCGAGGTGGCGCAGGCGAGGCCGCCGACGAGCATTGTGCTTCCAATCCAGTTCGCAATCGTTTTCATAGGAGCTCCTGTCAATTTGAAATGGGCGGGATTGCTTATTTGGCGGATTGGAGCTGCTTGATCTGCTCGACGGCCTGCTGCGCTTCCCACTGGGCCTTGGCCTCGCGGGCCAGACCGACGGCGAGCTCGGCGTCGGCGCGGGCCTGATCGAGCATGCGGGCGGCGGCGTCGTTGTGGTTGGCGGCGATCAGCTGCTTCGCCTGCCCGATCTCGTCCTGCGAGAGCTTGAGGGCGAGCTTGGCCTGCGGCGCGCCGTCGGCCCCGGCCTCCTGC
>JANXXR010000259.1 GCA_025350525.1 Deltaproteobacteria bacterium | reverse complement strand
TCAAGGCGCTCAAGACCGGCTAGAGCTACCGCACCGCCTCGAGGCGGGCAGCATCCAAAGGGATATGTGGTCCGCCGTCCTTCTGGCCGCTTCCCTGGCCGTCCCCCTCGACGTGCGGTCGTTCCGTGTGCTGGAGCGCGACTCCGGTCCCGACAATTATTACAAGGTCGTCGACCCGGGCGCCGCGCTCTTCATCCGCGGCATCTATGGGCCGCCGCTCCAAACAGTGACGCTCTTCGCGCCGGTCCCCGATCGCCTTCGCAACGGCGTGCGGAAGATCCGCTGGAGGTGGCGCGCCATCGAGCTTCCCTCCGGCGGCAACGAATGCCTCGAGGGACACGGCGACTCGGCGGCAGCGGTCTACGTGACCTGGAAGCGGGGGCTGCGCTGGTACTCTCTCAAGTTCGTCTGGAGCACGGAGGCGCCCAAGGGCGCGACCTGCAACTCGATCCGCAACCCCTTCGTCGCTTCCGACAGCATCGTGCTGCGCAGCGGCGGCGGCGGAAGCCGCTGGGTCGAGGAAGAGATCGATCCCGAGGCGCTCTTCCGCCAGCACTTCGGCGGAGACGTGCCCGAGCTGCAGGGGCTGGGCCTCCTCACCGACGGCGATCAGACGCGCAGCGCCAGCGTCGCCGACTACGCGGGCTTCGAGCTCAGCGAGGAGGGCGCCGCCGCCCTTCCAGCGCGCCGCTCAGTATCCGGCGGCGCGGCCCGCTAGCCCGTCACTTCGCCTTTGCCGGGCCCTCTTGCCCCGCCAGCCAGACCGATTCGATCTTGCGGCTGTTCTTGATGTCCTCGAGCGGGTTGGCCGCGAGGACGATGAAGTCGGCGCGCTTGCCCTTCTCGAGCGTGCCGCGGTCCTTCGCGCCGAGAAACTCCGCGCTGCCTCGGGTGGCCGCGACCAGCGCCTCCATCGGCGTGAGCCCGGCGCGGACCATCAGCTCCAGCTCGCGGTGCTCTCCCCAGCCCTGGATGCGGGTTGGGCTGCCGCCCGAGTCGGTGCCGAGCGCGATCTTGACGCCGCCGTCGTGCATCGCCTTGAGGTTGAAGAGCGCGTTGGCATGGGCGGCGCGGTTCTTGGGCAGGTTGGGATCGGCGTCGAGCTTCTTCTTGAATTCGGGAGACTTCAGGAACTCGAGCTGGGGCGCGCCGATCGCTCCCTGCAGGAAGGGATCGTCGAGGAGCGCGGGCTCGTCGGCGAAGATGAAGGACGACTCGTCGACGTTGAGCGTGGCGATGTAGACCATGCCCTTCTTCTTCATCAGCTGGACGAGCGCGTCGTCGACGTGGGTGTCGCGGACGCTGTGCGCCAGCGCGTCGAGGCCGGAGTTGGCCAGCGCCTTGGCATCCTCGAGGTAGAAGACGTGCGCCGCCACCCGCAGCTTGCTCCGATGCGCCTCCTCGATGACTGCCTGGTAGATCTCGCGCTTCAGCTTCGGCAGCTTGCCGAAGATGTCGTCCACCCAGATCTTGAGCATGTCGGCGTGGTGGCCGGCGGTCTCCTTCACCTCGGCGACGGCCTCTTCCACCGTCTGCGGCCGGTAGACCTGGTCGGGCGCGACCGGCAGCGGCGGCGCGCCGTCGGGCACGCCGATGCCGCGCCCGGCGGTGAAGAGCGAGGCGCCCGGAAACTTCCCGGCGTGCTGCTCGTCGCGGATCTGGTAGCCGAGGTCGCGGTTGAGCCCCAGCGCCAGCACCGCGGTGATGCCGTAGCGCTGGTACTGCAAGAGCTGGTGCTCGATGTTCTCGCGGCTGTAGGCGTCGGGCCGGTTCTTTCCCTCGAGCACCACGCCGACGTGGCCGTGGGAGACGATGATCCCCGGCATCAGGGTCTTGCCGGTGGCGTCGATGACCCGCGCGCCCTTGGGGCGCCTGGTCCCCGCCTTGCCGACGGCGACGATGCGGGCCCCGTCGATGACCAGCACGCCGTCCTCCACCGGCGGCCGGCCGGTGCCGTCGATGAGGCGGGCATGCTCGAAGACCACCGGCTGGGCCGAGACGGAGAGTCCAACGAGGAGGACGGAGAGGAGCACCTTTGCGGTCATCGAGAGCCTCGCCTGCGGAAGGGGCAGCGACCTTAGCAAACGGCGTCGGCGGATTCCATGCGTCAGACCGACCGGGTCACCGGATAGGAGGTCGGTCCCACCTGGAAATGGAGATGATTGATATGCGCCCCGCGTCCATTGGAATTGTCCGGCGGGTTGTTGGGGTGCGGATAGTCCGGGAAGAGCACGAAATGCCCGCTGTGGGAATCGATGGGGGTCGGGGCCGGATCCGGCGTGGTCACCGGCCCCATTGCGGCATTGGAATCCGAATACTCCTTCACCGCGAAATCATAGACCGCCTTGAAGAGCGTGGCCGCGGTGACGAAATGCGGAGCCACCTGCCCGAGCGAGGTGCTGAGCGCGGGATCGGCCGGCACCAGCGCCGGCACCGGATCCGGGAAGGCGGCGGGGTCGAGGCGATAATGCAGCTGCGAGGTGGTCCCGGCCGTGGCGTAATCGAAGCCGTCGTCGGTGCCGTTGGTGAGCCGCGTCCACGAGGCCGGCGTGGTCGGATTGGCGGCCACGCTGGTGCGCTGCCACATCGGCACCCGGCCCCAATGCAGGAAGACGATGAAGTCCGTCCCCAGCCGGACCTTGGGCGTCTTGTTCTTCGGGTCGGGGATGGCGGTGGACATTCCGCCAAAGTCGAGCGCGCGGCCATAGGTATGGCAATCGAAGATGACGGTGCCGTTCTTGAGCGTCTTGCCCGCCGCGCTCCCATTGACCCCCTGGGTATAGATGGCCACCACGCCATTGGTGTCCCTCAATTGCTTGCACAGCCGGATCAGGCCGACCATATGCCGCTGGTCGATGGCCTGCACAGCGGTGTCGGCCCAGCTGAAGGTCTCCTTGACGAAGTGGTGGCCCGAAATCTTGTCCTTCTTGGTATCCGCGTTCGCCGCGCCGAAGTTGGTCAGCGCGAAGAAGGTCACGCCCGAGATCATCGGCGTCTTGAGGAAGACCCAGTGGTCGGCGGGCGGGCTCTTCAGCTTGCACTTGCCTGGAACGCATGGGTCGAAATCGGCGATCGACGGATCGTGATCGAAGAGGAACTCGGAGTTGACGTCCAGGTCGATGCGTCCGGCCATGTGGTGCATCATCAATTCGTTCTGCACCTCGGCGTCGCTGAGCCGGCGCGTCACCGTGCCGGAGGTGAGCGCGGCAAAGGCGTAGCCGCCGTCGATCAGCTCCACCTCGAGCACGCCGGCCTTGTCCAGCAGCGGGTCCGGCGTCTTGAACCCGGTCCCGGCCAGCTGTTGGGTGAACTTCACCTCGCCGTTCTTCGCCGCCGTGCCCGACGCTCCCGGGTGCGGACCGTGGTGGCGCTTGCCGACGGTGATCTCGATGGTCTCGGCGGGGCTGAGCGCGGCGCGCTCGGTCTCGTTCAAGGTCAAGGTGGCGAGGCCGTCCTTGCCGGTGGTCACCGACTGCGCGGGCGAGGTGAGCTTGACGGTGGCCCCGGCGATCGTCCTTCCGGCGCGTGTGCGCACGCGGACCTTCAGCGTTGTCACCACCGCGCTCGCCAGCTTGATCACCGCCGGCGGCGGCTTGGCCGGCGCGCCCGGTGCGCCCGTCGCTCCCGGAGCAGGCGGCGGCCCCTTGGCCAGGACCTTCGCGCCCACCAGCGACTGCGAGTTGCCGCCCGACGCTTTGGCCTGCAGAACCGGCACGTCGATCTGCACGGTGGACTGCACGAAGCCGTCGCGGGTGACCGTGAGGTTGTAGGTGCCTCGCGCGATCCCGGGGAAGACCGCGATGCCGTCTTTGCCCGTGGTCTGGGGCGCGGCGCCGGGCGCGTCGATCTGGACCTGCGCTCCGGCCAGCGGCCCCGGAGGTGTCTTGCGATCCTCGACCAGCACGGGCACGTCGAAGACCCCGGCCGGCAGAGTCAGCGTCGCCGCCGCGGCGCCGC
>JANXXR010000191.1 GCA_025350525.1 Deltaproteobacteria bacterium | reverse complement strand
AGCAGCAAGGGCGCGGTGCCGCAGATCCGCACCGAGACCACCGACCGCATCGACCTGCGCAAGATCGACGCCGCTCGATATGCATACTTCGTATACTTCCAGGTCAGCGCCAGGGCAGGCGCCGGCATCGTCCCCATCTCGGCCAGCGTCGCCTACCACCTACCGTGACGGCACCGGCAGCGTGAACCAGAAGCGGGCGCCCTGCCCCGGCTCGCTCGCAACGCCCATCTCGCCGCCGTGGGCGGCGACGATCTCGCGCGAGATGTAGAGCCCGAGGCCAATCCCCTCGCCGCGGGCGCCGGGCATGCGGAAGAACTTCTCGAAGATGCGCTCGTGGAACTCCGGCGGAATGCCGGGGCCGTCGTCGGCGACCTCGAAGCGGACGCGGTCGTGCAGCGGAAGCGCCGCCACCTCGATGCGCGTGGCGGCGTAGCGCAGCGCGTTTCCGATCAGGTTGTCGAAGACCAGCCCGATGCGGTCGGGATCGGCCTGCACCGGCAGCACCGGCTCCTCGAGCCGCTGCACGAGGCGCGGCCCTCCCGCCTGCTGGTGCCGCTGCAGCGCCGCCTCCAGCAGCGTCTTGGCCGGCAGCGGCGTCACCGAGACCGCCACTTTCCCGGCTTGAATCCGGGACAGATCGAGCAGGTCCTCGACGATCCCCTGCAGCCGCTCGCAGTCCTCCCGCGCGGCGGTGACCAGATCCAGCTGCCGCTCGTTGAGCGCGCCCACCATTCCGTCAAGGAGGATGTGGACCGCCATCCGCATCGAGGTGAGCGGCGTGCGGAACTCGTGCGCGACGGTGGCGACCAGGTCGTTCTTCAGCTCGTCGAAGCGCAGCAGGCGCGTCACGTCCTGCAGCACGATGGTCACGCCGGTGACGCTGCCGCGCTCCGAGTAGAGCGGCGTCGCCCGGGGCAAGAGCGCCCGCCCGCCCTCGTCGCGGACGGCGTCCTCCAGCCCGCGCGGCGCCCAGGCGCCCTTTACGGCGGCGACGTGGGCGCGGACTTTTTCCACCGCCTCGCGCAGCGGCAGAGGCAGCGCCGAGAGCGGCTCGCGTCCGGGCGCCAGCTTGAGCAGCGTCTCCGCCGCCTGGTTGACGTTGAGCACCTGCCCGTCCACCGCGAGCACCAGCACCGGATCGGGCAGGCTGTCGATGGCCGCCTGCGAGGCCTGCTGCGCCTGCAGCAGTTCCCCCAGCGAGCTCTGGCGGTACTCGCGCAGCTTGTCGGCCATGGTGTCGAGCTCGCGGCCCACCTGTGCGATCTCGTCCTCGCCCGGCACCCGCGCCCGGGCCTCGAGATCCCCTTCGCCGATGCGCCGCACCGCGAGGCTCAGCACCCCGAGCGGCCGCAGCGCGCGGCGGGTCAGCGACACCGAGGAGAAGAGCGAGAGCGCCAGCGCCAGGAGCGTGGCGAAGAGGGCCAGCGACCGGTGCCGCTCGCCCAGCGCCCGCGCCTCCTCGCTCTTGAGGAGCATCGCATCCTGGTTGATGGCGAGGAGCTTGTCGGCCGCCTCGCGCACGCGCAGCACCGCCGGCCGCAGCCCGTCGAGGTAGCCCCGCCGCGGATCCGCCTCGAGCTTGCGCAGCTCCGTCCGCACGCTGCTCCAGGCGTCGCGCAGCCGCTGCGTCTGTTCCGCCTCGCCCGGCTCGGTGATGTTGTGCTCCTGCACCGCCAGCTGCGCCTCGAAGGTGTCGAGGTCGCCCTGCACCTCCACTTCGGGACGGCCGAGGGCGCGGCCCACCGCCGCGGCGTCGATGCGCTCGACGGAGTCCTTCATCCGCTGCACGGCGAGCACGCTGCGGAAGTTGTCGCGCAGGATGCGCTGCGAAGAGCGCCCCAGCGCATCGAGCGTGGAGAGCGCGAGCAGGCCCACCAGCACGAGGCCGAGCGCGAGCGGCGCCTGCGCCAGCAGCAGCCGGGTCCGCACCGTCACGGCCGCTCCTCGTCGGTGGCGGCCACCACGTGCAGGTCGAAATCCGCCCCTTCGCGGAGCAGCTGCGTCAGCACCGATCCGGTCAGCACCTGCTTCCACCACGGCTGCTGCGAGCGCCCCACCACGATGTGCGCGATGGCGTGGCTGCGCGCGAAGTCGAGCATGGCCTCGGCGGGGCGGTCCGAGCGCAGCCGCACCACCTCGGCGCCCAGCTCGCGCGCCTTCTCCATGTTGTCGAGCAGGTGGCGCTGCGCCTCGGCGTCGATCAGGTGCGGCGCCTCGCCGGGCGTCTCGACGTAGACCACGAACCAGTCGGTGTTGAGCCGCCCCGCCATGCGCGAGCCGCGGGAGAGCAGCGTCTTGGCGCGGGGCGGGTTGCTGGCAAGGCAGACCAGCACCCGGCCCGAGGCCTTCAATTCAGGCGCGCCGCGGGCAGCCCCGGCGCGGTCGAGGCTCTCGGCCACCTCGCGCAGCGCCAGCTCGCGCAGCGTGGCCAGGTTCTGGTCCTTGAAGAAGTTCTCCAGCGCCCAGGGGATCTTCTCCTGCGCGTAGATCTTCCCCGACTGCAGCCGCTCGAGCAGATCCTCGACCGCGAGATCGAGGTTGACGATCTGATCCGCCTGCTTGAGGAACGCGTCGGGCACCGTCTCGCGCACCAGCACGCCGGTGGCGCGCTCGATCAGGCCGTTGAGCGATTCCAGGTGCTGCACGTTG
>JANXXR010000176.1 GCA_025350525.1 Deltaproteobacteria bacterium | reverse complement strand
GAGCGGCCGTTTCCTGCGCACCATGCTCGACCTCGGGTTCAATGAGGATGAGAATGGAAACCGCGTGTTCGACGGCCTCGACGCCGACATCGCCAGCTATCGCATCTCGCTCAACATCCGCTTTGCGCAGCCCACCCGCCTCTCGGGCACGCAGCACACCGAAAAGCAGTTCCCCGGCCAGGAATCGCCGACCACCTGGGGCGACTCGCACGACCGTTTCTCCCCTATCAGCGGAGGACTGCTCGACCGCTGCCGCCGGAGCGAGACCTGCCCCGTGATCTTCAATACGGTCAGCAGCACGGAGTATTGGCAAGCCGGTATGTGGGCCACCACGGTGGATGCCGACGGCGACGAGGACCTCGCCATTCCCAACAACGTGCGCATCTATCACTGGTCGGGCAGCGGTCACGGCGGCTCACCGCCTGCGGTCAAGCCGTCCCAAAATTCGGTCTGCGAACAATTCAATAACCTCAACTCGTACACCTACAACTTCCGCGCCTTGCTGGTCGCGCTCCAGGACTGGACTGCGACCGGCGAGGAGCCGCCGAAAAGCCTCTATCCAACCTTGCGCAGCGGCACGCTGTTGCCGGCCGATCAGGTCAAGTTCCCCAAAATCCCCGGCGTCACCTTCCTCGACATCTTCAACAGCCGGCAGGTGCTCGACCGCGGGCCCGGCTTCGACTCCAGGAAGGACTCGGGGGTGATGAGCGAGCCGCCCGTGGCCAGGTACACCTATCCTGAGCTGCTGCCCAAAGTGGATGCCGACGGCAACGAGGTGGACGGCGTTCGTTCGACGCAGCTGCGGGTTCCCCTGGGGACCTATTCGGGCTGGAACACGCGCAAGGTGAACTTCGCCAACCCTGACCTTTGCGACTTGACGGGGCAGTACATCCCTTTCGCGGTGCATAAGGCCGACCGCAAAGGCGACCCGCGGCCTTCGCTCGAGGAGCGCTACGGTTCCAAGGCGGGCTACCTGGCGGAGGTCAGGGAAGCGGTGCAGGAACAGCGGGACCAGGGCCTGGTGCTGCCGGAGGACGCGGCAACCATCATCAGCCAGGAACAGGCACGGGACATCGGGCTTCCTTAGGAATGCCACCGACGACGCGCGGCCTGCCGTGAGCAGGCCGTGCGCGAACGCCTTCAGCGATTCGTCGCGCGCGCCACCGCCCGGGCCAGCACGCGCTCGGCGATGACCGCCGCCAGGTTCGCCTTGTACGCCGCCGAGCCGATCAGGTCGTCGCGGATCTCGATGCCGTCGGCCGCCTTGGCCGCCGCCGCCTTGAGCGCCGCCGCGTCGGGCTTCTTTCCCTGCAGCGCCTGCTCGACCGAGGAGGCCCGCGACACCTTGGGCCCGAGCCCGGTGATGGCGATGCGCGACGACTGCACGGCGCCCCCCGCGTCGAGGAACATCTCCGCCGCCACGCCCACCACCGCGAAGCGCGAGGCCGGATGCGGCAGCTTTTGGTAGGCGCCGCCGTACCGCCCTTGCGGCAGCGGCACGCGCACCTGCGTGAGGATCTCGGCGGGCTGCAGCACGGTGGTGAGCGGCCCGAGGATGAAGTCGCCGATCTTCACCGAGCGCTCGCCGCCCGCCGAGGCGATGACCAGCGTCGCGTCCAGCGCGGTGAGCACCGCCGGCCAGTCCGCCGACGGATCCGCGTGCGCCAGGCTGCCGCCGATGGTGCCGAGGTTGCGCACCTGCGCGTCCCCGATGTTGCCGGCCGCCTCCGCCATCATCGGCAGCTTCTTCTTCACCAGCTCGGAGACGCTGACCGCGTGGTGCGTGGTCATGCCGCCGACGACGACGAAGCCGCCCGACTCGGTGATGCCGGTGAGCCCGGGCACCTTGCGCAGATCGACCAAGTGCTTGAGGGACGAGAGCCGCAGCTTCATCATCGGCACCAGGCTCTGGCTGCCGGAGACGACCTTGGCGTCGTCGCCGTACTTGCCCAGGAGCGCGACGGCTTCAGCGACGGTCCCGGGCGCGTAATACTCGAACTCCGAAGCGTACATGTCAGGCCTCCTTCCGGCCGCGCAGCGCTTCCCAGATGCGGCCCGGCGTCAGCGGCATGTCGATGTGCTGGATGCCGAAGGGCGAGAGCGCATCCATGACCGCGTTGGCGACCGCGGGCGTGGACGCGATGGTGCCGGTCTCGCCCGCCCCCTTGATCCCGAGCGGGTTGACCGGCGTCGGCGTCTCGGTCCGCGCCAGTTCGACGCCGATGAAGTCGTCGGCCTTGGGCACCACGTAGTTCATCATCGAGCCCGTGATCAGCTGCGCGTTCTCGTCGTACTCGGCGTGCTCGTAGAGCGCCTGCGAGACTCCCTGCAGGATGCCGCCGTGGACCATGCCGTCGACGATCATGGGGTTGATGACGCGGCCCAGGTCGTCCACCGCCACGTAGCGAAGCACCTTGACGACGCCGGTCGAGCGCTCCACCTCCACCATGCAGATGTGCGTGCCGAAGGGGAAGACGAAGTTGCCCGGATCGAAGAAGCTGATCGCCTCGAGGCCGGGCTCGAGGCCTTTGGGCAGATTGTGCGCGAGGTAGGCCATCAGCGAGACGTCGAAGAAGCTCTTGCTCACGCCCGGCGTGCCCTTGACGAAGAACTTCCCGCCCTCGTAGACCACGTCCTTCTCGTTGGCCTCGAGCAGGTGCGCGGCGATCTTCTTCGCCTTCTCCTTGATCTTCTGCGCGCCCATGTGAATCGCCGCGGTGCCCACCGGCCCGCTGCGGCTGCCGTAGCTGCCCATGCCGAAGGGCACGATGCCGGTGTCGCCGTGGACGATCTCGACGTCCTCCATCGGGACCTGCAACTCGTCGGCGGCCACCTGCGCAAAGGTCGTCTCGTGGCCCTGCCCGTGCGAGTGCGAGCCGGTGAAGACGGTGACCTTGCCGGTGGGATGCACCCGGACGGTGGCGCTTTCGTAGAGGCCTGCCTGCGCACCGAGCGCGCCGGCCACCTGCGAGGGCGCGAGGCCGCACGCCTCCACATAGGTGGAGAACCCGACGCCGAGGTAGCGGCCCTCTTTGCGCGCCGCCGCCTGCTCCTTGCGGAAGCCCGGGTAGTCGAACATCGTCAGCGCCTTGTCGAGCGCGCCCTGGTAGTTGCCGCTGTCGTAGAGCAGCGCCACCGGCGTCTGGTAGGGGAACTGGTCCGAGGTGAGCAGGTTCTTGCGGCGGATCTCCAGCGGATCCATCCCCAGCGCCTTGGCGCTCAGGTCCACCAGGCGCTCGATCAGGTACGTCGCCTCGGGCCGGCCGGCGCCGCGGTAGGCGTCCACCGGTGTCGTGTGCGTGAAGACGCCGGTCACGTCGACGTGGATGGCGGGCGTCTTGTAGGTGCCCGTCAAGAGCGTGCCGTACAGATAGGTCGGCACCGCCGGCGCGAAGAGCGTCAGGTAGGCGCCCAGATTCGCCACCGTCTTCACGCGCAGGCCGAGGAAGTTTCCCTCTGCGGAGAGCGCGATTTCGGCCTCGGTGTGGTGGTCGCGGCCGTGCGCGTCGGTGAGGAACGCCTCGCGCCGGTCGGAGGTCCACTTGATGGGCCGGGAGAGCGCGCGCGAGGCCCAGGTCACCGCGCACTCCTCCGGGTAGATGAAGATCTTCGACCCGAACCCGCCGCCTACGTCCTGCGAGATCACCCGCAGCTTGTGTTCGGGGATGCCCAGCACGAAGGCCGCCATGATCAGCCGGTGCACGTGCGGGTTCTGCGAGGTGACCCAGAGCGTGGTCTCGCCGGTGCCGGCGTTGGCGCTGGCGAGGCAGGCGCGCGGCTCGATGGCGTTGGGGATGAGCCGGTGGTTTCGGAACGACTGCTTGACGATCTTGTGCGCGGTGGTGAACGCCTTGTCGGTGGCCGCCTTGTCGCCGAGCGCCCAGCGGAAGCAGACGTTGTCGGGGGCCTCGTCGTGCACCGTGGGCGCGCCCTTCTTCAACGCCTCGGCGCCGTCGGAGAGGGCGGGCAGCACCTGGTAGTCCACCTCGACCAGCTCGGCGGCGTCGCGGGCGATGTACACCGTCTCGGCGATCACCAGCGCCACCGCGTCGCCCATGTGGCGGACCTTGTCCACCGCCAGCGGGTAGTGTGCCGGCACCTTGATGCCGGGCAGAAGCCACCCCACCGGGATGGGCTTCACGCCCGAGTCCTTCAGATCCTTGCCGGTGTAGATGGCGATGACGCCCTTCATCGCCTTGGCGGCGGTGAGGTCGATCTTGTTGATCTTCGCGTGCGCGTGCGGGCTGCGCACGAAGGCCGCGTGGGTGGTGAAGGGGATCTTGAGGTCGTCGACGAAGGCGCCCTTGCCGGTGAGGAGGCGCGCATCCTCGCGGCGCTTCACGCTCTTGCCGAAGAAGGTCTCGGACATGGCTACCTCTTTCCGGCGGCGGTGGCCGCGGCGGCGGTCTGCACCGCCTTGACGATGTTGGTGTAGCCGGTGCAACGGCACATGTTGCCCTCGAGGCCGACGCGGACTTCGTGGTCGGTGGGCTTCGGGTTGCGCTCGATGAGCGCGCACGCCGCCATGATCATGCCGGGCGTGCAGAAGCCGCACTGCAGGCCGTGCTCCTGCCAGAAGCCCTCCTGCATCGCGTTCAGTTTCCCTTCCTTGGCCACGCCTTCGATGGTGCCCACCGACCGGCCGTCGGCCTGCACCGCGAAGAGCGAGCACGACTTCACCGCCATGCCGTCGAGCGTGACGGTGCAGGCGCCGCACTGGCTGGTGTCGCAGCCGACGTGGGTGCCGGTCAGGCCCAGCGTGTCGCGGAGGAAGTGGACCAGGAGGACCCGCGTCTCGATCTCGCGGGTCTGCGGGGTGCCGTTGACGGTGATGGTGACGGAGGCCACTGGAATCCTCCTGCAGTCGAAAGGGCCTGCTCGGTTAGCACCCGGTGGATGGGGGGTCAATCACGCGCCGCGGCGGCGCGAGCGTCCAGCGCACGCCTCGTGCTACAGGGTCGCCCGGGAGGAAGCATGCTGGACCTGCAGGCGATCCGCGCCGACTTCCCCGCGCTGGCCCAGTCGGTCCACGGGCGGCCGCTGGTCTATCTCGACAGCGCCGCCACCAGCCAGAAGCCGCGGGCGGTCATCGAGGCGGTGGCGCGCTTCTACCAGGAGGACAACGCCAACGTGCACCGCGGCGTGCACGAGCTCGCCGAGCGCGCCACCCTGGCGCTCGAGGGGGCCCGGGAAAAAGTGCGCGGCTTCGTCAACGCGGCGCCGGCGGCGGAGATCGTCTTTCTGCGCGGCACCACCGAGGCGGTGAACCTGATCGCGCACAGCTTCGGCCGCGCTCGCGTCGGCCCGGGCGACGAGGTGCTGGTCACCGCGCTCGAGCACCACTCGAACCTGGTGCCGTGGCAGCTGCTCTGCGCCGAGCGGGGGGCCACGCTGCGCGTCTGTGGCATCGACGAGCGCGGCGATCTCCGCCTCGACGAGCTCGATCGCCTGCTCGGGCCGCGCACGCGCCTGCTGGCGGTGTCGCACGTCTCCAACGCGCTCGGGACCGTGAGCCCCATCAAGGCCATCGTCGAGCGGGCGCACGCGCGCGGCGTTCCGGTGCTGGTGGACGGCGCGCAGGCGGTCGCGCACCTTGCCGTGGACGTCCGCGAGCTGGGCTGCGACTTCTATGCCTTCTCCGGACACAAGATGTACGGCCCGATGGGCATCGGCGTCCTCTACGGTCGCGCCGCCTTGCTCGAGGAGATGGCGCCGTGGCAGTCGGGCGGCGAGATGGTGAGCGAGGTCTCCTTCGAGCGCGCGACCTGGCAGCCGCCGCCCCGCCGGTTCGAGGCGGGCACTCCCGACGTGGCCGGCGCGGTCGGGCTGGGCGCCGCCATCGACTGGCTGGACCGGCTCGATCGCAAGTCCGTCCTCGCCCACGAGCGCGCCCTGCTCGCCCGCGGCCGCGCGGCGCTCGAGAAGATCGCGGGCCTGCGGCTCCTGCCGGGCGGACGCGAGAGCAGCGCGGTCCTCTCCTTCGCGCTCGACAAGCTGCATCCGCACGACGTGGGCACGGTGCTCGATCTGGAGGGCGTCGCCGTCCGCACCGGCCACCTCTGCGCGCAACCTTTGCTGCGCCTGCTCGGCCTCTCCTCGACAGTGCGGGCCTCGCTCGCCGCCTACAACACCGAGGCGGATCTCGACGCGCTGGTCAACGCGCTGCACCAGGCGCGCGCCACCCTGGGTGGCTGACCCGCTTCCCGCGCCGGCGCGGTCCGACTTTGCGCGCGAGTTGAATTTGCGATCGCTCAAGGCGTAGAAGCTTGGCTCCGCCGTCCCACGAGACCTCGTTGAAACATTGGCACGAGACAGCCGCGATCCTCGATCGGATCGCGCGGATCGAAGCCGCTGGCTCGCGCGGAGCCATCGCCACCGTCGTGCGCATCTCCGGCTCCGCCTACCGCCGGCCCGGCGCCAAGCTCCTCGTCGAGGAGGACGGCACCACCCACGGCGGCGTCAGCGGCGGCTGCCTCGAGGCCGACGTGCGCGGCGTGGCGCTGGAGATCCTGCGCGGCGCGCCCGCGAAGCTCTTGCACTACGACACCGGCTCCGACGAGGAGACAGTCTGGGGCCTGGGCCTCGGCTGCGAAGGCGCGGTCGATCTCTGGGTGCAGCGTGCGGCGCCGCCGTTCTGCGATCAGATCCGCGCGCTCATCGAAGCCGGCGTTCCGCACGCCATCGTCACGCTGCTCGGCTCGGGGCGGGCGGCGCTGTTCGCGCGCGGCAGCCTGATCGGCAGCGTCGGCGACGCCGCGCTCGATCGCGCGCTCGCCAGCGCCGCCGCGCCGCTGCTCGAGCAGGAGGAGAGCCGCGTGGTCGAGGCGCTGGGCGAGAGCGCCTTCGTCGACGTGCTCCGCCCGCCGCCGCGCCTGGTCATCTTCGGCGCCGGCGACGACGCCCAACCGTTGGCGCGGCTGGCGGCCGATGCGGGCTTCTCGGTGACGGTCGTCGATCACCGCCCCGCCTACCTGACTGCCGGGCGCTTTCCGCCGCCTGCGCAGCTGGTGCTCCGCCGCGCCAGCGAAGGCGTCGAGGGACTCTTCCTCGGCCGCCGGCACTTTGCGGTGGTGCAGACCCACGCGCTCATCCACGATCGCGACTGGCTCAAGGCGCTCTTGCCGCAGTCGATCGCCTACCTGGGCCTGCTCGGCCCGCGCACCCGCAAGGACGAGGTGCTGCGCCAGCTGGGCGTGGCCGAGGCCGACAAGCTCTATGCGCCGGTGGGCATCGATCTCGGCGCCGACGGGCCCGAGCAAGTGGCCATCAGCATCGTCGCGGAGATGCTGGCGGTGCACGCCGGCCGCGAGCCCGGGCACTTGCGCGCACGGACCGGGGGCATCCATGAGCGATGACCCGATCGCGGGAGTGCTGCTGGCGGCGGGAATGTCCACCCGCATGGGCAAGAACAAGCTCTTCGTCGAGCTGGAAGGAAAGAGCCTCCTGCGCCGCGCGGTGGAGACGGCGCGGGACGCCGGCCTTCTGCCGATCCTGGTGGTGCTCGGCCACGAGCGCGACCGTGCCCGCATCGAGCTCGCGGGACTTCCCTGCCAGCTGGTGGAGAACCCCGACTACGCGCGCGGCATGAACACCTCGCTGCGCGCGGGCATCGCCGCGGTGCCCGACAGCGCCGGCGCCGCGGTGGTGATGCTGGCCGACATGCCCTTCGTCAGCGCCGCCATGATCCGCACCCTGGTCGAGCGCTTCCGCGCAGCCGCGGCGCCGCTGGTCCTCTCCCTCTATGACGGCCTGATCGCTCCGCCCACCCTCTACGGCCGCGCGCTCTTCTCCGAGATCGACGCGCTCGACGGCGACGGCTGCGGCAAGCGCGTCGTCCAGCAGCACCGCGGCGAGGCCATCGAGGTGGCCTGGCCGGCGCAGGCGCTCACCGACCTCGATCTCCCCGAGGACGTGCAGCGCGTCCGGGCGCTGCTCGGCGACGCAGAGGTCTCGTCGAAAGGGCTCAGCCGATGAAGACCGAGCTTCTGCAGCTGGCCGCCGATCTCGCCCGCCGCCGCGAGCCGTTCGTCCTCGCCACCGTGGTGCGGCGCGAGTCGTACAGCTCGGCGCACCAGGGAGACATGGCGGTGATCACCGCCGACGGCAGCTACCACGGCTGGCTGGGCGGCAACTGCACGCAGCCGGTGGTGCGGCGCGAGGCGGCGCTGGCGCTCGCCGACGGAAAGCCGCGCCTGGTCTCGCTCTCGCCGGAGCCCGCGCAGCAGCAGCGCCCCGGCCTCGTCTCCTTGCCGATGACCTGCCACAGCGGGGGAACCGTGGAAATCTATCTCGAGCCGGTGCTGCCCTCGCCCCGCCTTCTGGTCTTCGGCGAATCGCCGGGAGCGCGGGCATTGATGCAGATCGGGGCGGCGATGGGCTACGCCGTCGAGGTGGGCGATCCAGCGGCGCCTCGAGCGGGCACCGCGCCGTACGCGGTGGTGGCCACCATGGGCGAGAACGACGAGGAGTCGGTGCTGGCCGCCCTCGCCGCGCGGCCCGCGTACCTGGGCGTCGTCGCCAGCCGCAAGCGCTTCGCGCAGATCCGCGAGTCGCTCCTGGCCCGCGGTGTCTCCGCGCAGGCCCTCGACGCCATCCGCAACCCCGCCGGCCTCGACATCGGCGCGCGGCTCCCGGAGGAAGTGGCGCTCAGCATCGTCGCCGAGATCGTGCAGGTCCGCCGCGCCGCCGCCGAGCAGCCGGTCGCCTCCTCCGGCGCGCAGGCGACCGAGCGCGAGGAGATCGATCCCGTCTGCGGCATGACCGTGGCAGTCGCTACCGCCAGACACCGCGCCACCCACGCCGGCCGCGAGCTCTACTTCTGCAACCCGCGCTGCCGCGAAAAGTTCCTCGCCGACCCGGTGCGCTGGCTGACGCCCCGCGCCGCCGAGGGCGGCCGATGAGGGAGCACTGAAATGGCCTTCGAGATCATCAAGACCTTCACCATCCAGGCTCCGGCCGCGCGCGTCTGGGAGTTCCTCATCGATCCGGAGCGCGTGGCGCGCTGCCTGCCCGGCGCGTCGATCACCGGCAAGCTCGACGAGAAGACGTACAGCGGGGCGATGACCGTCAAGGTCGGTCCGGTCTCTTCCAGCTACAAGGGCAAGGTGGTCTTCGAGCGGCTCGACGCCGTCTCGCGCACCGCCGAGATCGTCGCCACCGGCACCGACGTCAAGGGACGCGGCGGCGCCGACCTGCGGCTCACCAGCACGGTGCGCGAAATCGGGGCCGGCGAGACCGAGGTCAAGGCCGTCTCGCTGGTCAACATCACCGGCATCCTGGCGCAGATGGGCCGCGGGATGATCCAGGACGTCAGCGACCAGATGTTCCAGGTCTTCTCGCAGCGGATGCGGGCCGAGCTGGAGTCCGCAGCGCCCGCGCCCGCTGCAGTAGCGCCGCCCGCTGCAGTGGCGCCAGCGCCGCCCGGCGCAGTGGTCGCAGCGGCGGGCGAGGTGGCCGCAAGCTCGGTGGCGCCCATGGCAGCCGACGTGGCCACCACCGCCTCGGCGCCGCCCGCTCCCAATGAAGCCCTCGATCTCGGATCGCTGGGCGCCAGGGTCGCCGTCAACGCCGCCGCTCGCGCCGTGCGCGGGCCCGGCTTCTGGATCGCCGTCGCGGCCGTCGCCGCGCTGCTCTTCGTGCTGCTCCGCTGAACACCGGAAAAGGGGGAACGCCATGATCCCGTCCTCGTTCGACTACGTCTCGCCCACCTCGATCGCGGAGGCGGTGGCGCTGCTGGCGCGCCAGCCCGACGGCGCCAAGGTCCTCTCCGGAGGACAGAGCCTGTTGCCCCTGCTCAAGCTGCGGCTCGGGCAGGTGGAAAAGCTCGTCGACATCGGCCGCATCCCCGGCCTCGAGTACCTGAAGGAAGAGGGCGGCATGCTCAAGATCGGCGGCCGCACCCGCGAGGCGGCGCTCGAGCACTCCGCGCTGATCGCGACCCGCTACCCCATCCTCCACGACACCGTCCGGGTCATCGCCGACCCCATCGTCCGCAACCTTGCCACCGTGGGCGGCAACCTCGCCCACGGCGATCCGGGCAACGACCATCCGGCCACCATGCTGGTCCTCGGCGCCCAGGTGGTGGTGGTGGGGCCGAAGGGCGAGCGGGTCATTCCCATCGACCAGTTCTTCCGCGGCCTCTTTGCCACCGCGCTCGAGCCCGACGAGATCCTCACCGAGATCCGCGTGCCCACGCCGCCGTCGAGGAGCGGCGGCGCCTACGTCAAGCTCGAGCGCAAGGTCGGAGACTACGCCACCGCGGCGGCGGCGGCGCAGGTCACGCTCTCGGCCACCGGCGTCATCGAGCGGGCCGGGCTGGCGCTCACCAACGTCAACCCCGTGCCGCAGCGCGCGGCGGCGGCGGAGAAGCACCTGATCGGCAAGAAGCCCGACGCCGCGCTGCTCAACGAGGCCGGGCGCCTCGCCGCCGAAGCCTCGTCGCCCAACGCCGACCGGCGTGGGCAGGTGGATTACAAAAAAGAGATGGCGCGGGTGCTGGCTGCCCGGGCCTTGCAGATCGCCGTCGACCGCGCGGGAGGGCGCTGACATGTCCATGCACAAGATCAAGGTGACGGTGAACGGCGCTGCCGAGGAAGTGGAGGTCGAGGCGCGGCTGCTCTTGGTGCACCACCTGCGCGAGAACCTGCGCCTGACCGGCACGCACATCGGCTGCGACACCACCCACTGCGGCGCCTGCACCGTGCTCCTCGACGGGAAGCCGGTGAAGTCGTGCACCATGCTGGCGGTGCAGGCCGACGGCCGCGAGATCCGGACGGTGGAAGGCCTCGAGCAGAACGGCAAGCTCCACCCGGTGCAGGAGGGCTTCTGGGAGAAGCACGGCCTGCAGTGCGGCTTCTGCACGCCGGGGATGCTGATGACCAGCTGCGCCTTGCTCGAGCAGAATCCCCACCCCAGCGAGCTGCAGATCCGCGAGGCCATCTCCGGCAACCTCTGCCGCTGCACCGGCTACGTCAACATCATCAAGGCGGTGCAGTACGCCGCCGAGAAGCAGCAAGCCCAGAAGGAGGCAGCCCATGCCGCAGCCTAGGACCAGCAAGGAAATCTCCGGCATGGGGCATTCGATGAAGCGCAAGGAGGATCCGCGCTTCATCCGGGGCAAGGGTAATTACGTCGACGATATCCAATTGCCGGGAATGCTCTATATGGACATCGTGCGCAGCCCGTTCGCGCACGCCAGGATCAAGTCGATCAACAGCGAGAAGGCGCTGAAGATCCCCGGGGTACTGGCGGTGATTACCGGCGAGACCCTCAAGCAATACAACCTCCATTGGATGCCGACGCTGAGCAGCGACACGCAGATGGTGCTGCCGGTCGAGAAGGTGATGTGCCAGGCGCAGGAGGTGGCCGCGGTCATCGCCACCAGCCGGTATATCGCCGCCGACGGCGTCGAGGCGGTGGAGGTCGAATACGAGCAGCTTCCCGTCATCGTCGATCCGCACAAGGCGCTCGAGCCCGGCGCCCAGGTGCTGCGCACCGACAAGAAGGACCAGAAGGACAACCTCGCCTTCCATTGGGAAGCCGGCGATCGCGCGGCCACCGAGAAGGTCTTTGCCGAGGCCGAGGTGGTGGTCAAGGAAGAGATCTATCTCCCCCGCATCCACGTCGCCTCGATCGAGACCTGCGGCTGCATCGCCGACTTCGACAAGGTCGATGGGCACCTGACCGTCTATATGACGACCCAGGCGCCGCACGCGGTCCGCACCGTCCTCGCTCTGGTGGCCGGGCACGTCGGGCTCTCCGAGGAGAAGATCCGGGTGATCTCGCCCGACATCGGCGGCGGCTTCGGCGGAAAGGTGCCGGTCTATCCGGGATATGTGATCGCCATCGCCGCCTCGGTGGTCATCGGCAAGCCGGTGAAATGGATCGAGGACCGGATGGAAAACCTCCAGGCCGATTCCTTTGCCCGCGATTACTGGATGACCACGGAAATGGCGGCCAAGAAGGACGGCACCATGCTGGCGCTGCGGATCAAGACCGTGGCCGATCACGGCTATACCAATGCCTCGGCCAACCCGTCGAAGTTCCCCGCCGGGCTCTTCTCCATCTGCACCGGCTCCTATGTCCTGCAGCAGGCCTTTACCGAAATGGACGCCGCCTATACCAACAAGCCGCCGGGCGGCGTGGCCTATCGCTGCTCATTCCGGGTCACCGAGGCCGTCCACGCCGTGGAGCGCATCGTCGACGTGCTGGCGCAGAAGCTGAAGATGGATCCGGCCGCCATTCGCTTGAAGAACTTCATCCAGCCGGAGCAATTCCCCTATAAATCCCTGCTCGGCTGGGAATACGACAGCGGCGATTACCCGAAGGCCTTGAAGCTGGCGATGAAGAACATCGGCTACGACGAGCTTCGCAAGGAGCAGGCCGAGAAGCGCAAGCGCGGCGAACTGATGGGCATCGGCATCTGCAGCTTCACCGAGATCGTCGGCGCGGGGCCCTCGAAGACCTTCGATATCCTCGGCATCAAGATGTTCGACTCCGCCGAGATCCGCATCCACCCCACCGGAAAAGCCATCGCGCGCTTCGGCACCAAGTCGCAGGGGCAGGCGCACGAGACGACCTACGCCCAGATCATCGCCGAGGAATTGGGCATACCCGCCGCCCATATCCAGGTCGAGGAAGGCGATACCGATACCGCGCCTTATGGGTTGGGCACCTATGCCAGCCGATCGACGCCGACCTCGGGCGCGGCGGCGGCGATGGCGGCCCGCAAGATCCGCGAGAAGGCGAAGAAGATCGCCGCGCACCTGCTCGAGTGCGCCGAGGACGACCTGGTCTGGGAGGTGAACAAGTTCACGGTCAAGGGCGCGCCGACGCGCTCGAAGACCATCCAGGAGATCGCCTTCGCGGCCTATACCAACCATCCGCAGGGAATGGAGGCGGGCCTGGAGGCGACCTTCTATTACGACCCGCCCAACCTGACCTTTCCTTTTGGCAGCTATATCTGCGTGGTCGATATCGACCGCGGCACCGGAATGGTGAAGGTCCGCCGCTTCATGGCGGTGGACGACTGCGGCAACATCATCAACCCGATGGTGGTGGACGGGCAGATCCACGGCGGGCTCTCCCAGGGCCTCGCTCCCGCGCTCTACGAGGAGATGCCCTACGACGAGAACGGCAACAACCTGGCGGGCAGCTTCATGGACTACCTGGTGCCCACCTCGATGGAGACGCCCAACTGGGAGACCGACAAGACGGTGACCCCGTGCCCGCACCATCCCTTCGGCGCCAAGGGCGTGGGCGAGTCGGCCACGGTGGGCGCGCCGCCGGCCATCGCCAACGCGGTGGTGGACGCGCTCTCGCATCTGGGCGTCACCCACATCGATATCCCCATCACCCCGGAGCGGGTCTGGCGCATCCTCAAGGCGAAGGGGGTGGCCCAGTAGCATGACGCTCTTCCCCGAAGGCATCCCCAAGCTTCTCCAGGCGCTCGAGAGCGAGGAGTATGTCGCCGATCCGGCCATCGCCACCTCGCTCTACCTCGCGCAGCAGCTCGAGAAGCCGCTGCTCATCGAAGGCCACGCGGGCGTCGGCAAGACCGAGATCGCCAAGGTGCTGGCGCGGCTGCTCGGCACCGAGCTGATCCGCCTGCAGTGCTACGAGGGGCTCGACGCCTCGACCGCGCTCTACGAATGGAACTACGCCAAGCAGCTGCTCCACATCCGCCTGCAAGAGAAGGACGGGCGCAGCGCGAAGGAAGCCGAGGCGCAGATCTTCGGCGAGGAGTTCCTGCTCAAGCGGCCGCTCCTCCTCGCCATCCGCAACGGCGGGCGCGCGCCAGTGCTGCTGGTGGACGAGATCGATCGCAGCGACGAGGAGTTCGAGGCCTTCCTCCTCGAGGTGCTCTCCGACTTCCAGGTGAGCGTGCCCGAGCTGGGGACCCTCAAGGCCGAGAAGCGGCCGGTGGTCATCCTCACCTCCAACCGATCGCGCGAGCTGTCCGATGCGCTGCGGCGGCGCTGCCTCTACCTTTGGATCGGATATCCGTCGTTCGCCAAGGAGCTGGCCATCGTGCGGCGCAAGGTGCCGGGAGCGAGCGAGGCGCTGACCGTGCAGGTGGTCGCGCTGGTGCAACATCTGAGACGCCTAAAGCTCGCCAAGGTGCCGGGCGTGTCGGAGTCGCTCGACTGGGCGGCGGCGCTTCTGGCGCTGCACGCCACGCAGCTGAGCGCGCAGCTGGTGGCCGAGACGCTGGGGTGCGCCATCAAGGACGAGTCCGACCTGCGCAAGGTGGAGGCCGAGCTGGCCGCGGGCCGCCTGCCGCTCGGCGCCGGCGCGTGAGCGATCTCGTCGAGCGCACCGTCGGGCTGGGCCAGGCGCTGCGCGGGCGCGGACTTTTGATCACGCCGGCCCACGCCGCCGACGCCGTGCGGGCCCTGCGCTGCGTCGGCTTGCACAGCCACGATCAGGTCTACCTGGCGCTGCGCTGCGTCTTCGCCGGGCGGCCCGAGGACTATCCCGCCTTCGACGAAGAGTTCTGGCTGCTCTTCGGCAAGCCTGCCCGCGACGGCGGCGCCGAATCGCCCACCGACCGCGACGTGCCGCGACCGCCCGAGGGCGAGGCCGAGGCAAAGCCAGCGCCGTCGTTCGCGCGCTGGCTCGAGGACGACGCGGCCGCCGACGATTCCGGCGAGACCGAGGAAGTTCCGCTGGCCAGCGACCGCTCCGCGCTGGCCGCCAAGGACTTCGCCTCGTTCGGCGACGACGAGCTGGCGGAGATCGAGCGCATCGCTGCCCGCCTCGCGCGCAAGCTGGCCGCGCGCCCCAGCCGCCGCTGGAAGGCGGGACGGCGCGGACCCCGCGTCGACCTGCGCCGCACCGTGCGCAAGTCGCTGGGCAACGGCGAGCCGCTGGAGCTCTGCTTCCGCGTGCGCAAGCCGCGCAAGACCCGGCTGGTGGCGCTCTGCGACGTCTCGGGCTCGATGGATCTCTACAGCCGCCTCCTGCTCCAGTTTCTCTACGCGCTGCAGGGCTCGGTGGCGCGGGTCGAGAGCTTCGTCTTCGCCACCGAGCTGCGCCGCATCACGCCGCTCTTGACCGAGCGGCCTTACGCCAACGCGGTGCGCGGCCTCTCGGCGCAGGTCACCGACTGGTCGGGCGGCACCCGCATCGGCGCCTGCGTCGCCGCCTTCAACACCGACTACGCGCCGCTGGTCGATCGGCGCACGGTGGTGGTGATCCTCAGCGACGGCTGGGACACGGGAGATCCGGTGATCCTGGGCGACGCGCTGGAGCTGCTCCGCAAGCGCTGCCGCCGCCTCATCTGGCTCAACCCCTTGCTCGGCAGCGAAGGCTATGAGCCACTCACCCAGGGAATGCAGGCGGCGCTGCCGCACTTGAGCGCGTTCGCGCCCGCGCACAATCTCAACAGCCTGCGCGCGCTGGAAAGGCTGCTGCTGCAATGAAACCGGTTCGCATCTCGACGGCGGACGCGCGCGCGGGGCTGGTCCTCGCCCGCGACGTGCGCGGCGCGGCGCTCGCCAAGGGCAAGCTGCTCTCCGACGGCGACGCGCTCCTCTTGCGCGGACTTCCCCCAGGCGACCTGCACGTGCTCGAGCTGGAGCCCGGCGATCTGCACGAGGAGCCCGCCGGCGCCCGGCTCGCCGCCGCGGCGGCGGGCGAGAACATCGAGGTGCAGCCGCCCTCGGCCGGCGCCTTTCCGCTGGTGGCGAGCAAGCGGGG
>JANXXR010000125.1 GCA_025350525.1 Deltaproteobacteria bacterium | reverse complement strand
CCTGCACTCGGGCGCGCCCTTCGCGGCGGGAGTGCTCGGGCTGCACTGTCTCCAGCATTTCGCCCGCACCCGTCGGGCCCGCGAGCTCGCCATCGCGGCGGGCGGCGCGCTCGCCCTCTGCGCCAATCCGGGCGGCCTCTTCAACCTCACCTCGCTGATCTGGCACCTTCGCGTCCGCGAGGTGGTGGTCATCGAGGAATACCTGCCTCCGACGCTCGCGGCGCAGCCGCTCTTCTTCCTGCTGCTCCCGGCCGCGCTGCTGCTGGCCTTCCGCGCCTGGCGGGAGCGCCCCGCCGAGCTGGCCATCGTCACCGTCTTCGGGGGGCTGGGCCTTCTGGCCTACCGGATGGACTCCGAGTTCGCCATCGTCGCGGCGCCGCTCTTCGCGAGCGCCCTCTCCGGACTGGGCGCGCGCTTCGGGCAGAACGCGCGGGCGGCAGCCCTGGGCGCGCTCACCATCGCGTCCATCTTCGGCTATCGGGCCGACCTGACCTTGCAAAAGCTCGACTTCGCCGCCGGGTGGGATCCGCAGGCGCAGCCGGTCCGCGCGGCGGAGTTTGCCCGGGCCCACAGGCTTCGCGGCCGGCTCTTCAACGGCTACAGCGCGGGCGGCTTCCTCGAGTGGGCGCTGCCGGAGTCGCCCGCTTTCGTCGACGGCCGCGTGCAATGCTTTCCCAAAAGATTCTTCCCGACCTTCTACCGGACCAGCCACAGCGCGCAGGCCTTCGACGACTGGCTCCGCTCGCTGGGCACCGACTGGGCCATCACCTCGCGCCACGCGCCCTGGCTGAGCGGCAGGGCGCTGCTCGACCGGCCCGGCTGGGCGCTGGTGTACTGGGACGACGCCGACGAGCTCTGGCTGCGTCGCGACGCGCCCACCAACGAAGCGCTCATCGCGCAGCTCGAGTATCGGCACTTCCTTCCGCGGGGGAACCTGATCGCCAGCGTCGCCGTGGCCGCTCCGGGCGATCTGCTCGCCACCGCCGCCGAGGTCGAACGGTACGAGTCGACCAGCGCCGACGATCCGTACGCCGCGGTGGCCCGCTGCGCGGTGGCAGCCCGCTTGCACCGCGGAGGCCAGGTGGAGTGCGAACGGGCAGCGGCGCTCGCCCACGGGAACGCGGCCGAGGCGCTGGTCCGGGCCGCCGCCTCGCTTCGTTAGCAGTTTTCGGATCGCCAAGGTTGGCCCGATCCGTCCGATCTCTGTCCGGTGTCGTCCTTGGCAGAGCCGGGGGCGTCGGTTAGATGTGTCCGCATGGTCAAGGCGCGCCGGGTGATCTTCGTCTACTTCGACGGCTGCGAGGTGCTCGACTTCGCCGGGCCGCTGCAGGCGTTCCACGAGGCGCGCTCGTTCGGGGCGCCGCTCTCCCTCGTCCACTGCGGCCCCGCGGCGTCGGCCCGCACCAGCCAGGGGCTGCTCCTCGCAGAGCTCGCGCCGCTTCCAGCCGCCGGACCGGGCGACCTCATCCTCGTGCCGGGCTTCACGCCGCCGCAGAAGGGGCAGCGCCGCCTGGTCGCCTGGCTGAAAGAGGCCGGGGCGGAGGGAGCGATGCTCGGCTCCGTCTGCACCGGCGCCCTGCTCCTCGCGCAGGCAGGGCTGCTCGACGGCAAGCGCTGCACCACCCACTGGAAGCGCATCGGCGAGCTGCGGCGGCTCTGCCCGTCGGCCCAGGTCCTCGAGGACCGGCTCTTCGTCGAGGACGGTAACGTCGTCACCAGCGCCGGCATCGCCTCGGGCATCGACCTGGCGCTGGCGCTGCTCGAGCGCGACTTCGGCGCCCACCTCGCCGCCCGGGTGGCCCGTGAGATGGTGGTCTACATCCGCCGCGACGCCGGCCACGCGCAAGAGAGCGTCTACCTCGACCACCGCACGCACCTCGACCCGGGCGTCCACAAGGTGCAGGACTTCCTCTGCGCGCATCCCTCCGACCGCACCGGCCTCGCGGCGCTGGCCCGCATCGCCGGCGCGAGCCCGCGCTCGCTGACCCGCGCCTTCCGCGCGCTGACCGGCGTCTCCATCCAGCAGTACCGCACCCGGCTGCGCCTCGAGCGCGCCCGCGCGCTGCTCGCCAATCCCTCGCTGACCCTCGAGGCCATCGCCTTCGAGTGCGGCTTCGCCGACGCCCGCCAGCTGCGCCGCCTCTGGTCCGAGGCGCACCACTCCCCTCCTTCCCACAGCCGCCGCGCCGGAGCCTGAATGCTGCCGTACACCGTCATCGACGTCTTCACCGATGTTCCCCTGCAGGGCAACCAGCTGGGCGTCTTCACCGACGCCGCCCGGCTCTCCGCGCAGCAGATGCAGCGCCTCTCGCGGGAGATGAACTTCGCCGAGTGCGTCTTCGTGCTGCCCGCGGAGAAGGGCGGCGATGCGCGCATCCGCATCTTCACGCCCGCGCAGGAGCTGCCCTTCGCGGGGCATCCGGTGCTGGGCGCCGCCTTCGTCATCGGCGAGCCGCTGGGCGGCGACAGCGTGCGGCTGGAGACGGGCGCCGGCATCGTGCCGCTGGAACTGCGCCGCGAGGGAGGGCGCGTCGTGCACGGACGCATGCAGCAGCCTATTCCGACGGTGCGGCCGTACCAGCGCGCCGCCGAGCTCCTGGCTGCCCTCAAGGTGCCGCGGTCGGCGCTGCCGGTCGAGGCGTATCGCAACGGGCCGAACCACGTCTACGTGGCGCTGGAGAGCGAGGAGGCGGTGGCGGCGCTGCGGCCGGACCTGGGCGCGCTGGCCGCGCTGGGCGACATCGGCGCCAACTGCTTCGCCGGCAGCGGGCTGCGCTGGAAGACGCGCATGTTCGCGCCGGGGCTGGGCGTGGCCGAGGATCCGGCCACCGGCTCTGCCGCCGGACCACTCGCGGCACACCTGGCCCGGCATGGCCGCATCGCCTTCGGCGACGAGATCGAGATCCGGCAGGGGGCGGAGATCCAGCGGCCTTCGGTGCTCTATGCCCGCGCCTCCGGATCGCGCGAGGCGCTCACCCGCATCGAGGTGGCCGGGGCCGCGGTGATCGTCGCCCGTGGGGCCTTCCACCGCTACCAGGAGGCCTGATGAGCGCGCTCCCTTTTTCCCCGTTTCGCGAGGCCGGCGAGGTCGTCTACTTCTCCGGGCAGGGCGGCTTCGATCCCGCCACCGGCCGCCTCGCGGGCGAGACCATCGAGGAGCAGACCGCACAGACGCTGCGCAATCTGGCGGCGCTGCTCGAGCGCGCCCGCTGCAGCGCGAGCGACGTCGTCTCCTGCCTGGTCCATCTCTCGGACCTGTCGCTCTTCGCCCGCTTCAACGCCGTCTACGCGCAGCATTTCACGGAGCCGCGCCCGGCCCGCACCACGGTGGGCGCTCCGCTGGTGATGGGGATGCTGGTGGAGATCACCGCCGTCGCGCACCGGCGCCTTGCAGCAGCGCCGCGCTGACCCATGGGCGGACCCCGCGGCTTAGGCGGCCGCGGGGCCCTCTGCCAGAGCTAGAACAGGTACCGCGCGCCGAACTGCATGCGCCAGCGCGACTGGGTGGGGCTGTAGGCCGTGTTCGAGATCGAGCCCGGAGCGGTGAAGGAATAGACCGGCCGCTTGTTGACGGCGTCGTAGCCCACCGCGGTGAGGAACTTCGAGGGGGCAGTCTCGAAGCCCGTGACCTCGTTGTAGTGGCCCCAGTCGCTGTTGATGAGGTTGAGCACGTTGAAGATGTCGTACTGCACCTCGAACCGCTGCCCCTTGAAGGTGGGCGAGGTCCAGGTGAGCCGCGCGTCGAGGTAGTCCTGCCAGGGATTGCGGCAGGCGCCGCGGGTCAGTAGGTGCCCCTGCGCGGCGCGCAGGCAGTCCTGGCTCTGAACGAACTGCGAGAGCAAGGCGTACTGGGTCGGATCCCGCAGTGAGATCTGGCTCGCGTTGGCAGGGATGAAGGGCAGGTCGTTGGAGTTCTGGCCGTCGCCGTTGATGTCGCCCTGAACCACCCAGGTGTAGGGCGTGCCCGACTGGCCGATGTAGGTCAGGCCGCCTCCGAAGCCGTAGGGCAGGAGCACGGTGCCGGTGACGGTGATCTTGTGGGGCCGGTCGAACGCCGAGGGACGCACGTTGCGGTTTTCGAGGTCGCCGTCGACGGGCGCGAAGCGGAAGTTCGAGAGCGCCTGCGAGCTGGTGAACGACATCCGGTCCCGCGACTGCGAGTAGGTGTACGCCACGCTGACGCCGAAGCGGCGGGCGAAAGGCCTCTGCACCTGCAAGGTGATGCTCCCGACCTTGCCGCCGTTCTTGTTGAACACCTTCACCGCGTTGGTGACGTTGACGGTGTCGATGCGCTTGGGAGCCACCGAGAACTTGGTCGGCGTGCTCTTGGCGAAGCTGCCGTAGGTGGCGCGCCCCTCGCCGTCGAAGCCCTGGAAGCTCAGGTTCTCGTCGCTGGTGTAGAAGCCGTTGACGTCCTCGGTGTAGAGCAGGTCGGCGGACCCGAGCAGCCCGAAGGGAAGCCGCTCGTCGACGCCGAAGGCGGCGCGCAGGTTCTGCGGATACTTGGTGTTGGGATCGAAGTAGTCGACTTCGCCCGCCGGGGGAGGCGTCGTGGGCGTGCCGGTGTTGCCAAGGCAGTCCGTCGGCTGCGCCTTCGGGTCGGCGGTGAAGGCCGGCACTTTGCCGCCGTTGCCGCAGGTCAACTGCAGCTGGCCGATGCCGTTGACGCCGTAGGCGTTGGCGACGAAGACGTACGGCGGCCGGCCGGAGAAGATGCCCACTCCGCCGCGGAAGATGGTGTCCGAGTTGCCCAACACATCCCAGTTGAAGCCGACCCGGGGCGACCAGAGCGGGTTGCCGCTCGGGACCCTGCTGGTGTCGAGGGGGAAGGCAGAGTTGCCGAGCAGGGTGGGATTTTGGACCGCGGTCGAGAGGAAAGGCACGTCGATGCGCAATCCGCCGGTGAGCGAGAAGTTGTCGGCGAGTGCGTACTCATCCTGCAGGTAGACGCCGTACTGCTGGACGTCGAAGGAGGAGACGCCGGCCTCCTCCAGCGGGCTGACCCCGAACCGGCGTTGGTAGGCGCTGGGGGTGCCTGACTCGAACGAGTTCGCGCAGTCAGCGGCGTTGAGGCAGTCGAAGGCGTAGGCTCCGATGGCCGCCTGGAGGAAGAGGTTGCGGAAGTGGAAGAACTCATTGCTGGTGCCGAAGGTGAGCCGGTGCTGGTCGAGCGCGAAGGTCAGGTTGTCCTGGATCTGGAAGACGTTCTGGTCGAGCGAGTTGCCCTGCGAGAAGCGCTCGGCGCCGGCCGCGATGTACGCGTCGTTGCCTCCCGAGACGCCGGCCTTGACGAGGATGAGCGGCGCGCCGTTGGCGAGGCTGCGCGAGTCGCGGATGGTGGAGACGCCGGTGAGGAACTCGTTGGAGACCTTGCTGTCGTCCGAGTTGGTGGTGAGCTTGAGGCGGCCGGTGTTGGTGGTGTTGGCGATCCCGTAGCCGCTGTTCGAGAGCTGGTAGCCGCCGCTGAGGAAGAAGGGCACCGAGGTCGCGCCGTAGTCGCGGCTGAGGTTGTCCTGCTGCGCGGAGACCAGGTTGTAGCTGAGCTCGAGCCTGCTGTTGGGGATCTGGGTGGAGGTGATCTTGACGAAGAGGTTCTTGTCCGGATTCTCCTGGTTCGGCGCCGAACCATCGCCGACGTTGGTGATGCCGTACTTGTTCTTGAGGATGTCGGTGAAGCGGCTCACGTCGGCGTTGGTGAAGCCCACGTTCGCTTTGTCAGCGACGTCGTTGCCGGTGAGGTTGAGCGGGCTGCCGAACGACGAGCTCTTCGACTGCAGGTCGCCGGAGATGAAGAAGTGCAGCTTGTCCTGGATGATGGGGCCGCCCAGGAAGGCGCCGTACTGCAGCGTATGGTAGCCGTTGTAGTTCGGGTCAGTGGTGTAGAGGCCGTTGACGTTGGCGTTCTGGTTGGTGAGGCTCTTGTTCTGGTAGTAGCCGAAGAGCCCGCCGTGGAAGTTGTTGGTGCCGCTCTTGGTGATGGCATTGACGAGGCCGCCGGCGAAGTCGCCCTGCCGCACGTCGAAGGGCGCCACCTGCACCACGAATTCCTGGATCGCCTCGAGCGAGAGCGGCTTGGCGCTGGAGTTGCCGCCCGGGGTGCCGTTGCCGGCGAGGCCGAAGAGGTCGTTGTTGGCGCCGCCGTCGATCTGGATGTTGTTGAAGCGGCTGTTCTGGCCGGCGATGGAGAAGCCGTCGCCGGTGATCACCACGCGCGGGTCGATCGAGACCAGGCTGGTGAAGTTGCGGCCCTGCAAGGGCAGCTCGGTGATCTGCGCGTTCTTCACCGTGGTCGAGGCGCCGGTGCGGCCCTTGTCGGCGTTGGCGTCGGAGTGACCGACCACCGCGATCTCCTCGACCAGCTCCTTGCGCATGACGATGTCGCGCGTCAGCCGCTGTCCCAGGTTGAGCTGGACGTCCTGCTGCACGTTGACCTGCAAGCCGTCCACCGTGGTGGTGACGAGGTACGGTCCGCCGGGGGGGACGTTGTCGATGAAGTAGAGGCCGGCCTTGTTGCTGACGGCGCGGTAGTTGTCGCCGGTGGCCGGGTTCCTCAGCTGCACGGAGGCGCCCTCGATGGGAGCCCCCTTGTCGTTGGTGACGACGCCGGTGAGGGCGGAGCCGGTGACGCCCTGCGCGAAAGCGCCGGACGCAGCGATGGTCACAAGCAGGCCAGCAAAACTCGCGATGGTGGAACGAAGGTAGCGGTACATGAGCCTCCCAATCCGCGCGGTTGGTCGCGTGGATCCCCGAACGGCGCGCAATCTACCCGATCGAAAATGCAAAGTGGATCACCGAAAACGATCCGGCCTGCGAAAGGCACTGCTTCGACACGCGGCCGGCACGCCGAAGTCCGCCCTCGATCAGGAGAGAGGCCTGCCGCCGGGCGCGCGCGGCAGGCCCTCCAAACTGGCTAGAACTGGTGCTGGATGCGGCCGTAGAAGTAGCGGCCGAGATAGTCGTAGGTGGCGGGGTCGGAGTTGGCCAGGGCGGCGCTGTAGATGTACGGCGGCGCCTTGTCGAAGAGGTTGCTGACTCCGACGAAGACGCTGGTCTTCCCGATCGAGCTGGGCTGGGTGTACCCGGCGTGGATGTCCACCTGCGTGTAGTGGCCCACCTGGCGCGCGTCCGGGTTGGTGAAGGTGGCCTTGGCCACCGGGTCGTAGAGGTTGCAGAGGCCGCCGGCGGCGGTGCTGTTGTCGCCCGGGTTCGCGCACTCCTTGAAGTTGCCGACGAACCGGCCGACCACGCCGGCGACGAACCGGTCCATGTACCAGTCCACGCCCAGGTTGGCCTTGACCGCGGGCAAGGCGCCCAGGTCGTAGTTGCCCTTGCCGTGGGTGACCTGGTCCCCGCTCGCGAGCTTGAGCGTGCTGTCGAGGAAGGCGAGCCAGTTGGCGTCGAAGGCGAAGGCGAAGCGGCCGTAGTCGGTGGGCATCGCGTACCGCACGGCGAAGTCGATGCCGCCGGTGCTCCTCTGGCCGATGTTCTGGTTGAGGTCGTTGATGTACTGGATGGAGCCGGAGTTGTTGCGGACGATGAGCTTGCAGTAGTCGTCGTTGAGGTTGAAGTAGCAGCCCTGGAGGATGTTGGGGGCGCCGATGGTGCCGATGGCCTTGTCGATGGAGATGTTGAAGTAGTCCACGGTGACGGACAGGCCCCGGACCATCTGCGGCTGGACCACGACGCCCAGGCTGTAGCTGGTGGCGGTCTCCGCCTGGAGGCTGGGGTTTCCGCCGTTGCGGGTCAGCTCCTGGACGCCCCTGTCGCCCGAGCCGCTGCCCGTGACCCCGCTGCCTCCGCACTTCGTTGCCGACGGCCCCGTCGCCCCTCCGGGGAGCTTGCTCAAGTCGACGCAGGGGTCGGTCGCGGACGGGTCGTTCTCGGTGGCGCCGAGGTACAGCTCGGAGATGCCCGGGGCGCGGAACGCCGTCGAGTAGGTGCCGCGGATGGTGAGATCCCGGATGGGCGTGTAGCGGGCGCCGAACTTGTAGGTGAAGTTGCCGCCGAAGGTGCTGTAGTTCACGTAGCGGGCGGCCACGCTGGCCTCGAGTGCCTCGACGCCGGGCAGGTTGGCGAGGATGGGCAAGGACAGCTCGGCGAAGGCCTCGTTGACGTTGAAGAAGCCGTTGGTCGACTTGAAGTTGAAGTCGCTCGAGTCGCCCGACTGGACGATGGGGTCGGCCACCTGCGCGCCCGACTGCCGGCGGAACTCATAGC
>JANXXR010000116.1 GCA_025350525.1 Deltaproteobacteria bacterium | reverse complement strand
GTGCACCTAAAAGATTGAGAGCGATGGGCATGTTCCTGCCAGACGATCTAGAGAAGATGAAACATGCGCTCCCGGAAGTCACTATCGAGATGCGCAAGGCTCTAGAACAGATCATGGTCGAGTGGCTCCCGGGGTTGAAGTGGGGCCCGTGTGCCCAGTTGGGCGCGGTGCCGCGGCGAAGCATGGAGCGCAGGCGCCCACCGGCTCATCGTGCCGATGTACGACGAACATGGTCGGCTCCGTTCTCTGCACGCACGCGCCCTCCACGCCGAGAAGGGGATCCCGAAGGGGCTTTCGCCGGCAGGCTGCGCGGTGGGCGGATTGGTCATGGCAGATCCACTGGCGCGGCTCCTGCTCGCAGGGCTCCCTTGCGGCGACGGAGAGCCGGCCCATGAGGCGGTCCGCCGCTACGGTTTGGTCATCTGCGAGGGAGTTCCCGACTTCCTCACGTGGGCCACCCGCTGGGGCGACGCGGCCGAGACGGCGCCGGCGGTCATAGGAATTATCTCAGGCAGCTGGACTACCGAGGTGGCGGCGCGTGTCCCTGCCGGCACCCGCGTAGCCGTCCGGACCCACGGCGATCGCGCCGGGGCGAAGTACGCGCAACAGATAGCCGCGACGCTTCGCGATCGGTGCGTCTTGACCTTTGCCGCGCACTCGGAGGCGCCCTGATGGCCAAGGACGATAACGACCGCCATCGCGAAGGCACGCTGCCGACGGATCCGTTCGGGGAAGCCGACCAAGACCAACTTCTCGACGCACGCCTCATCACCTTGGACCAGGCCCGGAACCCTCCCGCTGAGCGCTTTTTGGTTGGGCGCTTGTACCCAATGGGGAAGGCCAGCGTCACATACGGACCGAGCGGTGTCGGCAAGAGCAGCCTGCTCTCACAACTGGCCTTCAAAGTCGCGGCTGGTGGCGGTGGGGCCTTCTTGAGCATGTTGATGCACGACCAGGAAGGCGGACCTGTCCTCATCTATAGCGCTGAGGACACCTTCGAGGATTGGCAACGGAAGGCAGGCGCGGCCCTGGTAGGCTGCCCCGATATCGATCTGAGCCGTGCACTCGGGCGGCTGTACGTAATCGACAAGACGGAAGGGATCGCGCGCCTGAGCGAGTCCCTCCAGTTGAGGATCGAGGTCGCAGGGGCGACGACCACCCGGCGCGAACTGCGAGCGACACCGGAACGGCTAGCACTCATTGCCTGTGCGAAAAAGCTGGGCGCGCGCTTCATCAACATCGAGACAGCCTCGCGACTGGTTGACGACGAGGACAACCCAAGCATGGCGGCCCTGATTGCAGCGGCAGGTCACATCGCCGCGGAGACCGGCGCTGCCGTCAACGTGTCGCACCACCCCACGAAGGCTGCATCGAAGGAGAACGACTCGAGCCCGGAGAGCGCGCGAGGTGGTGGCGCGTTCATCGCCAACGCCAGAACAGCTGTCTCGCTGTTTCCGGCCGACGAGTTCGTGCTGGCCCAACTGTCGGAGAAAGGTCTCAAGCTCTCCAAATCGGATGTCGTGGTTCTCGGGCACGCCAAGAGTACGAGCTCTGTGCCGCCACAGGACCCGATCGTCCTCGTTCGCGTAGGCACGCCGCACGGAGCAGTCCTCCAGCTGCCCGAGTTAATGCGAGCCGATCCCCAATGGGCGGCCGCTCAGGCTTCCAAGGCCGCGCGTGAGGAACAGTCCCGACAGGACCGGTTCGCCCGCCTGTACGACGTCGTCGAGGAGCTGATGCGGGGCGGCCCGGTTTCTCTACGCCCCCTGCGTGACCATGCCGACAAGGTGGGTGTCCCAGCCCGGGATATGGAGACATTCGCGCGTTCGGCCATCGGTGCCGGCATCCTCCGCGTTGCGCGCGAAGACAAATCCGGACGCATTTTGGCATTGGGCTTGGGCCGCCGCCCCGAGCGTGCGGCCCCGTGCGACCCTCGTGAAAAAGCGGTGCCGAAAGATGAGACCTTCGGCGGATAAGGTGTGTCGCACGCTTAAGCAGAGTGCGCCGTGCGACGCCTGCGGCGCGCACGCGCACCACTGCACGGCTCGTTTGCGTGCATTCCCGTGCATACCCGTGCGACCCCTCCGACCTAGAAATTTGTTCGGCACCGTGTCCCACTTTCCCGAGATGCAGCGCGTGTACTTGGCGGAGGTACACGCATGCGCAAATGGCTCCTCGCCCTGACCATGGCCACCCCGACCGGCAGCTGCTGCCAGGCGGGAGGGCATCTTGTCCGTGCCGCCTACTGACCCGGCCGCAGTCTGGTTCCCCATCGAGACTCTGAAGCCGTGGAAGCGCAACCCGCGCAAGAATGAGGGCGCCATCGCGCAGGTCGCCGAGTCCATCCGGCGGTTCGGCTTCGGAGCGCCAATCCTGGCTCGGCAGGAGGACTGCCAGGTGATCGCCGGCCACACCCGACTGCTCGCGGCCAAGAAGCTGGGCCTGACGCACGTACCAGTGCGGCTGCTGAACCTGGACCCCGCCGATGCGGAGCTGCTGGCGCTGGCCGACAACAAGCTAGGCGAGATCGCGGAATGGGACGAAGGGATGCTGGGCCGCATCCTCGAGGAGCTGAAGGGCGGCGGAGCGGACCTGGCCACGACGGGCTTTGATGCCGGGGAGATCGACCGGCTCCTGGCCACCCTCAGCGCCGAGCGGACCGCGGACATCGAAGAGGACCCCATCCCGGAGCCGCCAGAGACGCCCGACAGCGTGCCCGGCACCGTCTACCAGCTCGGGCTCCACCGGCTGCTGTGCGGCGACAGCACGCAGGCTACGGACGTGCAGAAGGTCGTTGCCGGCGAGCGGGTAGCGCTGCTGTGGACCGACGCGCCCTACAACGTCACCTACGAGGGGGCGGCCGGCTCGATCATGAACGACAGCATGGGCCGGGAGGCCTTCCGGAGCTTCCTCGTGAACGCGTTCCGCGCCTGCGACGGGGTCATGCCGCCGGGCTGCGCGTTCTACCTGGCCCATGCCGATACGGAGGGGCTCGCGTTCCGGCAGGCGGTGGAGACCGTGGGCTGGAAGCTCTCCTCCTGCCTCATCTGGCGCAAGGACAGCCTCGTCCTCGGCCGCGGTGACTACCACTGGCAGCACGAGCCCATCCTCTATGGGTGGAAGCCCGGCGCCTCGCACCACGCGGTCGCGGACCGCACCCAGACCACGGTCTGGGACGTCGACCGCCCCAAGCGCAGCGAGGAGCACCCGACCATGAAGCCCCTGCCCTTGATCGAGCGGGCCATTCGGAACTCCACCGAGAGCGGGGAGACCGTGCTGGACGTCTTCGGCGGCAGCGGGAGCACGCTCATCGCTGCGGCGCGGACCGGCCGGAAGGCCTTGCTGGTCGAGCTGGACCCGAAGTTCTGCGACGTCATCCGAGCCCGCTGGGCGCGCTTCGAGGCGAAGGTGCAGCGTGGCGGCGCTTAGCGGGCAAAGAAAAGGGCCCCATGCAGCCGGGGCCCTCCGCGCTGCGAGTTGGGGGGGAACTCGCGCACGCAGGGGCCTTCTAGCACCGGTGCCGCCGGCTGTGAGGAGCACGTTGCCGCAGACGGAGGTCCGCCGTGCCTAGGCCGAAGCTCGACGTCGCGCTAACCCAGCGCCTCGTCGACCTCATCCGCGCCGGCAACTACCTCGAGGTGGCTGCGACAGCCGCGGGTATCCACCGCAGCACCCTGCACCGCTGGCTGCGCCTGGGCCGGGCGCAAAAGCGAGGGCGGTACCACAAGTTCCTCAATGCGGTGGAGAAGGCCCAGGCGGAAAGCGAATCGCGAGACGTGGCCATCATCGCAAAGGCCGCCAGCGATGACTGGAAGGCCGCCGCCTGGCGCCTGGAGCGCAAGCAGCCCCGCCGCTACGGCCCGCGCGTCGCCGTCAGCGTGCAGCAGGAACTCGACGCCGTCTTGGACCGGCTGAAGAAGGGCCTGCCGGCCGAGTGGTACGAGAAGGTGCTGGAGTTGATGGCGGCCGACAACGAGCCGGGCGATGCAGCCCCGTAAACTATTGGCCGCCATCG
>JANXXR010000101.1 GCA_025350525.1 Deltaproteobacteria bacterium | reverse complement strand
CTCGAAGTGGGGCGAGCTCGAGTGGGAACGCTGGCTGAAGGACCACCCCTGGGAGGCGGCCGAGCGCATCTGCTCCCGCGGCGACTGGGCCATCTTCCTCTATCAAGTGCGGCTCCACGCGCCCAAGGGCAGCCAGCGTCTCGCCGCCATCTTCGAGCAGCTGGTCAACGAGCGGCCGCTCAGCACGCCACGGGAGCAGATGCGCTCGGCCGCCTCCCAGGGGTGGTCCTTCAGCCAGCGTTCCCACTCGAGCTCGCCCCACTTCGAGAAGCCGTCGGGCGGCGCCACGCTCAGGTAGACGGACACGGGCTTCGTCTACCACGAGTCTCTCCGCTACTGCACGCCGCCGTCGGCAGCGGTGAAGCGGCAGGAGGCGCTGCCGCCGCTGGCCACGCGGAGCCGGCGCGAGGGGCCCCCCGGCACCGCCAGCGTGTAGTCGCCGGAGCCGAGCGCGGGGAGCACGCAGTTCACGATCCGCTGCTGGCAGCCGAGCGCGAGGCAGCCCGCCACGGTGCTGTCGCTGCAGACGTCGTGCGAGACGTCCAGCGTCACCTGGCCGCCGCGGAAGAAGGCGCTGCAAGTGGGCGCGCCGGTGCAGCCGCCGCCGCACAGCTCGCGGACCTGCAGCACCGAGGAGATGCCCGGAGCGAGGGCGGCGGGAAGGCAGACATCGCCGAGGTCGTCGGTGACCGTGTCGCAGGTGATGCCGTTGTTGCAGGCCGTCGCCGCGAGGAGGAGGAGCGCGGCGCAGAGGGAGCGCATGCGGCTTCCTTATCGCGCGGCGAGCAGCCGCGAAAGGTAGAAGAGCAGGTCGAGACCGACCAGGGACAGTGTGGTCCCGGCGGCGATGGCGAGCGGGGTGCGGCGCGCGGGCCGCAAAAGGACGGCGGCGGCGGCGGCGAGGAGCGCGGCGGCGCTGGCCACCAGCAGGTCGCCGAAGTAGCGCATCGCCACGCCGCCGACGACGTTGGTGAAGGCCAGCGTCCGCGCCGCCGGATGGTAGACCAGCACGGGCAGCCGCAGGGTCCCCGGCAGCAGGTAGAAGATGGCGAACGCCGAGACGGCGGCGAGGCCGGCGCGCAGGACGCGCTCGGGCCGGCTCATACCGGGTGCCGGGCGGTGACGTAGAGCCCGATGATGGCCGCCGCCCAGAGGAAGGCGGCGCCGGTGGACGAGAGCGCGGCCACCGGCCAGCGGACCTGCGCAGGCGCTTCGGCGGAGTTGCGGCCCGCCAGCGCCGCGGCGATGACCAGCGCCAGCGCCAGCGCGGCGAGGTGCTCCTTGAAGTCGAAGAGCTGGACCACGAAGGGCGCGTTGCGCTCGAGGTCCGCGGCCCGCACCCGCACGCGGTAGACCGGATAGAGGGCGAGCCCGCAGAGCGCCTGCGCGATCACGGCGGCGGGCGCGATCCAGCCGAAGCGCTGCAGCGCCCGCAGTTGCGGCTTGCCCAGCGCGGCGAGGACGGCGTGGGCGGCGTGGTGGCTGGCGGCGAAGACGGCGGCGAAGCCGAGGACCGCGTGGAGGATGAGCAGGGTTCGAGCGGCGCCCTCGAAGACGACGCTCACGTGGCGACCACCGGCAGCGGGCGGCGCGGGCCGTGCTCCGGGCGCGGGCCGGTCGCGGAGAAGCTCGCCGCCCTGTGCTCCTGCACGCGCGGGCAGCCGGGGTCGGGATCGCTGAAGTTGCCGTGGGCGTTGGAGACGGCGCGGCAGCCGCCGCGGCATAACTTCAGATAGGCGCACGACGCGCAGGGCTCGGGAGCCGTGGCCACGTAGTCGCGAAATTCGCCGAACCCTTTGGGCCACGCCGCCCGCATCGCTCCCGGGACGCGCGCGTCGGCCAGCACCTGCGCGGTGAACGAGCAGCCGGTCAGCCCGCCTTCGGGCTGGACCGCCGCGAGCACGTCGCCGGCGACGCAGCCCTGCACGCCGAAGAAGGCCGCCGCCCGCGCCGAAGGCTGGTGCCAGAAGACCATCGGCGCGAAGGAGCAGTCGAGCTTGACCCGGATGCGGTGCCGCCAGACGAGGCGGCGCGCCATCGGCCACAGCGCCTTGCCCTGCTCGGGCGTCAGCTCCTCTTCGAGGCGGGCGCCGCGGCCCACCGGCTTGAAGCGCAAGAGCTCCAGCTCGTTGAGGCGCAGCCGCTTCACCAGCCGCGCCACCTCAAAGACGTGCTCGAAGGAGCTGCGGCTGACCACGCAGTTGACGCCGACCTCGGGCTTGACCGCGCGCAGCAGGCGCAGCGCCCGCTCGGCGTGGTGGAAGCCGTCGAAGCCGCGGGCGTCCGCGTAGGCCTGTCCGACGCCGTCGACGCTGACGTTGATCTGGCCGAAGACGGCGCAGCGGCGCGCGGCCGCTTCGTCGAGGCCGAGGCCGCTGGTGGTGAGGTTGGGCGTGATGCCGACCTTGCGGGCGTGGTCGGCGACGGCGAAGAGGTAGTCGAGCTCCAGGGCCTCGCCGCCGCCCAGGGCGACGTGGAAGACGCCCATCGCCGCCAGCTCGTCGAGGACGCCGCAGGCTTCGTCGAAGCTGAGCGCCTTGCCCTGCGGGGTGGCGTCCACGTAGCAGCCCTTGCAGCCCGCGGCGCACTTGCGGGAGAGGACGACGTGCACTTCGCGGGGCGCCGAGAGCGCGCCTTCGGGCAGATCCCAGAGCGGCGAGTCGGGATAGCCCAGCTCGCGCATCAGCTCGCGGTCGATGTGCAGCAGCGCGCGCGGACTGGCCAGCTCGACGATGCCGCCGAACTGCTCGGCGCGGGCCCGCGCGATCTTCACTGCTTCGGCCCCTTGCGGAGCAGGGCGCCCAGCACCACGGCCAGGGCGCTGGCGAAGACGGCGCCGAAGAGGAGGAACGTCACGTCGACGCCCAGCGAGCTGGAGTTGGGATTGCAGCCAAAGGTGGCCTGCAGCACGCGGCCGCGGCGGAAGAGCTTCATCCCCCCATGCTACTTGGTCTTGCCGCTCGCGTGGGGGTGGCCACCGCCGCCGCTCGATGGAGCCGGCGCCGAAGCGCGGCCGCCGCCGCCGGCGGGACCGCTGCCGCTACCACCGGAGCGCGGTGCGCCGCCGCCCGAGCGGACTCCGCCGCCGGAACGCGCGCCGCCGCCGCCGCCGTAGGCTCCGCCGCCGCCGTAATTTCCGCCGCCATAATTGCCGCGGGCGCGCGGGGCTCCGGTATACGGGCGCGGGGCCGGGCGAGCGCCCTCGCCGGAGCGGGGCGCATCTCCACCTGAGCCGGTGCGCGCGCGCGGGGACATCGGCGAGCGCGTGGGCCCTGGGGATGCTCCGCCCGCGGAAGGCGCGCTGGCCTGCGGACGTGCGGTCACCTGCGACGCCGGCACCCGCGCGATGGGCTGACCCACCGCGCGCTGCACCGAGCCGACCGGCGGACCGAACGCGCCCGACCGCGCGATGGGCGTGGCATGCGCCCCTCCGAGCGGCTGCGCGATGCCCACCACCCGCGCCGTCGAGCCGACCGGCACCGCCACGCGCGCGATGGGCCGCGTGAAGTGCTGCTCCTGCACCGCCACCCAGGCCGGGTGGTTGTAGCCGAAGATGATTCCGTTGGGACCGAGCGGGCACCAGGCAGCGTAGCCGCCGCCGTATCTCCAGCTCACCCAGGCCGGGCCCCAGACGCGCCCGGGGACCCAGTACCAGCCGTAGCCGACGCCCCAGTTCCAGCGGCCGTAGTGGTACGCGGCCCAGCCCCAGGGGTCGTCGGAGGCGAAGGTCCAGCCCCAGTCGGTCAGCACCCAACGGCCATAATAGTAGGGACGCCAGCCGTAGCCGACGGCGGGAACCCAGACGCGGCCGTAGGGGGCGACGACGGTCCACGAGCCGTAGGGCGAGAGCCCCGAATAGAAGGTCTCCTCGTCGACCTCGGTGCCGGCCGGGGGAGATTGCGCGCCCTGGGTCTGGTAGCTCGCGTCGTTCTGCGCCTCGGAAGAAGAGGGCGGGGGCGGCGGGGACTCGACCTGCGGCTCCTCGCGGATGGTCCGCCGCTCGTAGAGGCAGGCGGTGCTGGCAGAGGCGAGCGCGACGATGAGCAAGTTCCGGAAGCGGCGCATGGTGTTCTCCTGCTCCTTGGACGGCCCGGTGCCCGTCCGATTCAACTCTGGACTCCCTGCCATTCTAATGCGTTCAGGGAACGAACGCCCGTCCGGCTGCTGACAGTGCGCAGTCGTTCTGGGCGCGCCGACCCAAGGCCAGGACCAGCGACTGGGGGTCCCAGTGCGCCTCCTGGACAGGCAAGCCTTGGGCCTGCAGCGCGAAGAGCAGGCGGCCGCACTGCGGATGGCGCACGAGAAGGATGGGCGCGGCGCTCGCAGAGACCGCGCAGCCGAGGGCGCGGAACGCCTCGGCCACGCGGGCGCGCTCGCGGGTGAGCAGCAGCGCGGAGCGGCGGGTGCGCTCCGGCTGGTCGAGCACCGCGTGCGCCGCCGCCAATTGCGGGGCGCCGAGCGGAAAAGGAAGCTCGAGCTTGCGGAGGAGCCCGATGGCCCCCGGCGGACCGACCGCGTAGGCGATGCGCAGGGCCGCGAGACCCTGCAGCTTGCTGAGGGAGCGGAGTTGGACCGTCCAGGCCCCTCCCGAAAAAAAAATTTTTTTTTCGGGGGGGGCGGGGAGGTCGAGGGACCAGGCCTCGTCGAGCACCAGCGGTAGGCCGCTTGTCTCCAGAAGGCGGCGCTCTTCGTCGGGCAGCGCCGCGCCGGTGGGGTTGTCGGGCGTCGCGACGTAGAGGAGCCGGGTGCGCGGCCCGATGGCGGCCAGGAGCGGCGCCGCGATGTGCTGCGGGGCGAAGAGCCCGTCGGCGGTGCGGCGCGCGGGGACGGCGCGGTGCCGGACGCCCTCGCGGGAGCAGAGCGCGGAGAGCACCTCGAAGGTCGGAAAAGGGCTCGTCACCTCGTCGCCCCGCGCGCAGAAGACGCGCAGGCAGCGCTCGAGCAGCTCGGTGGCGCCGCCGCCCGAGAGGGCGATGCAGTCGGGTCCGACGCCGTGGAGCGCCGCGATCCGCGCGGCCAGCTCCGCCGCGCCGCGCGGGTAGCGGTGCAGCTCCGCGGCCGTCGCGCGCAGGGCGGACCGGACGTGCGGCGACGGACCGCGGCCCGGCTCTGCCTCGAGCGCCGGCTCGGAGAACGGCTCCACCTCGGCGAGCCGCCCGTCGCCCGCCAGCGCGGCTGCCTCGTCGCGCTGGAGGGCGTCGGCGTCGATGATGCGCCCGGTGCCGGG
>JANXXR010000067.1 GCA_025350525.1 Deltaproteobacteria bacterium | reverse complement strand
CGCCCACCACCACGATGGCGAGCGGCTGGTGCAGGGCGCTCCCGGCCCCCAGTCCGAACACGAGCGGGAGCAGGGCGGTGAGCGTGGCGAGGGTGGTCATCAAGATGGGCCGCAGCCGGGCGCGCGCGGCCTCGACGAGCGCCTCCAGCGGCGCGCGGCCCCGCTCCTCGGCGAGCATGGCGTGGTCGAGCAGCAGGATGCCGTTCTTCACCACCAGGCCGACCAGGAGAATCGCGCCCATCATCGAGGAGACGTTGAGCGAGGTTTTGGTGAGGAGGAGCGTGGCCGCGCCGCCCGCGAGGCCGAGCGGCGCCGCCAGCAGCACCGAGAGGGTCCGCGTCCAGGAGCGCAGCTGGAAGAGCAGCACCGCCGCGATGGCACCGAGCGCGATGAGCAGCACCATCACCAGCGAGGAGAAGCTCTCTTGCTGCTGCTGGTAGAGCCCGCCCATCTCCCAGGAGTAGCCGATGGGCAATTGCCAGCCGGCGAGCTTCTGGCGGACATTGGAAACCGCGGTGCCGAGGCTGGTGTTCGAGAGCCGCGCGGTCAGGTGCACCATGTTGCGCTGGTTCTGGCGCAGGAGCGAGGCGGGCGGGCAGCTGCGCTCGGGCTCGGCCACCGTCCGCACCGGCAGCGCCGTTCCGTTGGCGGCGGTGAGCTGCGCGCGCTCGAGCGCATCCTGCGGCGGCGGCTCGTCGCCGGTGAGCTGCGCCACCCGCACGCGCACGTCCTCGAGGTGATCGGGCTTGCGCAGCTGGGTGGCCACCTCGCCAAGGAAGGCGCCCGCCAGCTGGTCGCCGATGGTCTGCGACGAGAGCCCCTGCCGCCCCGCCTGCAGCGGCTGCACGCGCAGGTCCACCTCCGGCGCGCAGCCCTCGTCGCCCTCGAAGCGATCGACGAGGCCGGGGATGTCGGCGGTCTTCGCCGTCGCCTGCCTGGCCAGATCGCGCAGGACCGCGAGGTCGGGCCCGTAGATGCGGACCTCCACCGGCTCGGGCGAGCCCTGCAGATCTCCCAGCATGTCGGCCAGCACCTGCACGAACTCGATGCGGAGCCCGGGCGCCGCCGCGGCCATCTTGCCGCGCTGCTCGTCGATGATCTCGTCGACCGCACGGCTGCGATCGTCCTTGAGCCGCACCGCGATGTCGCCGCGCGAAGGAAGCGTCGCCACCGGCGGGCCCAGCTCGGTGCCCAGCCTTCGGGAGAAGGTCGAGACCTCGGGCGTCTCGCGCAGCACCTGCTCGAGGCGGCCGGCCAGCGCGTCGGCGTCGGCGAGCGAGGCGCCCACCGGCGCGAAGTAGTCGATGACGTAGCCGCCCTCGTCCGCCTCGGGCAAGAAGTCGGTGGGCACCTTCAAGCCCAGGAAGAGCCCGACGGCCACCGCCACCGCCGCGGCGCCCAGCACCAGCGGCGGATGGGCCAGCGCGCGCTCGAGCAGCCGCGCATACCAGTCGGCGAGCCGGTGTCCGGCGGAGGCGTGCTTGAGCGGCCGCAGATAGCGTGCCGCCAGCGAGGGCAAGACGCCCAGCGCGACCGGCAGCGAGAGCGCCACGGCGACCGAGAGCGCCACCGAGAGCGAGGAGAAGAACTGTCCGGCCACGCCCGAGAGCAGCCCGAGCGGCAAGAAGACCACCACCGTGGTCAGCGTGGTGCCCACCACCGGCCAGAGCAGCTCTTCGGTGCCCCGCCGCGCCGACTCCTCGGGCGAGAGCCCGGCCTCGAGGTGCTTGTGCACCGCCTCGATGATCACCACCGCGTCGTCGATGACGAGGCCCACCGCCACCGCGAGGCCGCCCAGCGACATGAGGTTGAGCGTCGAGCCGAGCCCGCGCAGCACCAGCAGCGACGCGCCCAGCGTCAGCGGCAGCGAGGCGGCGGCGAGCAGGGTGGCCCGGAGGTCGCGCAGGAAGAAGGCCAGCACCAGCACGGCGAAGAGGGCGCCGAAGAGCACGGCGTCGCGCACGCCTCGCACGGCGTCGGCGACGAAGTGGGCCTGCTGGTAGACGGGCTTCAGGACCAGCCCGGGGGGCAGCGAAGGCTTGAGCTCCTGCAGCCGCGCCAGGACACCCGCGTCGAGCGCGAGGATGTCGCCGCTGGCGCGGCGGGCGATGTTGAGGATCACGCCCGGCTTCCCGTCCACCCGGATGAGCGTGGTGCGCGGCGCCACTCCCGCGGTCACGGTGCCGAGGTCGGCCACCCGCAGCGGCGTCTCCGGCGTGCCGCCCGCCACCACCTGGCCGACGTCGTCGGGAGAGCGCAACTCGCCGGTGACGATGCCCAGCGACTGCTGGTGCTCGCCCGAGAGCCGCGCCACCGCGGTGACCTTGTTCTGCGCGCGGATGCGGTCGGCGACCTGCGGCACGGTGAGGTGCGCCGCCGAGAGGCGCTGCGGGTCGAGCAGCACCTCGGTCTCGGGGATGTCGCTGCCCTGCACGGTGACGAGGCCGACGCCCGGCAGCCCCGAGAGCGCGGGGCGCAGCGTGTACTGCGCGATCTCGTAGAGCTTCTGCGGCGGATACGGGCCCTCGACGTTGAGCGACAAGATCGGGAAGCTGCTCGGCAGCACGCGCTCGGCGACGAGGTCGGTCTCGGCCGGCAGCGAGGCGCGCGCCTCCGCCAGCCGCGAGAGCACCAGCGGATGCGCCTTCTCCATGTCGGTGTCGGGAGAGAAGAAGAGCGAGAGCTCGACGGCGCCGCGGATGGTCTTGCTGCGCACCTGCTCGACGCCGGGCACCGTGGCCAGCTGCGCCTCGAGCGGCCGGGTGAGGCCCGCCAGCACCGTTGCCGGAGGCGCGCCGGGCAGCGACGCGACCACCTGCTCGCGCGGAAACGTCACCTCGGGATAGACGCCCTTGGGCATCTTCGTCGCCGCCCACAGCCCGGCCAGCGCGCCGGCGACGGCGATGAAGAGCAGCGCGCGCCCGTGGCGGAGCGCCATCGAGGCGGTGCTCACGGCGCGGCTCCTCCGCCGCTCATGGGCCGGCGTCTCCCGCGGCGCCGCCGTCCGCCGCCGGAATCGCCGTCTCCGAAGCCGCGCCTTCCGGGGGAGCGCTCTCGGCGGCCTTCACCGGCGTGCCGTCGGGCAGCGCGTAGTTGCCCTGCACGATCACCTGCGCGCCCTCCTCGAGGCCCTGCGCGATCTCCGCCCACTGCGCGTCGCGCGCGCCGATCTTGACCGGCACCTTCTTCGCCTTTCCGGCCTCGACCACTTCGACCGCCGCGCCGCCCTCGTCGCCGAGGAGCGCCGGCACCGGCACGCGCACCACGTTGCTGCGAACCTCCACCTGCACCTGCGCGTGCGCGAAGGTGCCGATGCGCAAGACGCCGTCGGGGTTGTCGGCGCGCAGACGCACCAGCGCCGCTCCGGTGGCCGCGTCCACCGTGGGCGCGACCGCCAGCACCCGCGCCTGGAAGATCCGGCCCGGCAGCGCGTCGAGGCGAAGCTGCGCCGGCTGCCCGGGCTTGAGCAGCGCCGCCAGCCTGGGCGCGAGCGGCGCGCGCAGCTCCACCGTCTGGGTCCGCGCCACCTCGACCACGGGCTTGTTGGCGTCGAGCGCCTCGCCCGGCGCCGCGAAGATATGCGCCACCACGCCGGCAAAGGGCGCGCGCAGCTCGCTGCGGCCCAGCTGGTTCTTCGCTGTCGAGAGGACCGCCGCCGCGCTCTTGACCGCGCCGGCCGCCTGCGCCAGCACCAGGCGATCGTCCTCGACCTCCTGCGCCGCCGCCACGCCGGCCTGCAGCGCCTTGCCCGCGCGCTCCAGCTTCTGCTTCGCGTTCAGCTCCTGCGCCCGCGCCTGCGAGAGCTGCGCCTCCGCCTGCGCCAGCTGATCGCGCAGCGGCGTCGCGTCGAGCCGCGCCAGCACCTGGCCCTCGCGCACCTGGTCGCCTTCGCCGACCAGCACCGCTTGCAGGCGTCCGGCCAGGAGCGGCCCGAGCTTCACGTCGAGCCCGGGCAGCGCCGACAGCTCGCCGGCGACCTCGACCACCTCGGCCACCTCGCCTTTCGAAGCCTTGACCACCGTCACCGCCAGCGGTGCGGGCGCCTCCTCCTCCACCGCCTTGTGGCAGGAGGCAGAGAGTGCAGCGGCGAGAAGAATCCTAGAGAGCCTCACCACTCGCCTCCTCCATGTCCGCCAACGCCTGCTGCGCCGAGAGCGCGGCGTCGCTTGCGTCCGCCCGCGCCGAAGTCACTTCGCCCTGCGCCTGCAAGACCGCGGTCAGCGGCGTGCGGCCCAGCTCCCACGCCTCGCGCGCCATCTTCAAGAGCTGCTCCGCGGTGGGAACGATCTCGGTGGCAAACGACCGGGCCCGCGCTCCGGCAGCGTCCCAGCGCGCGTGCGCCGAGCGCAGGTCGGCAGTCCGCTTGGCCAGCGCGCCCGCGGCCTGCGCCGAGGCGACTTCAGCCTGCGCCTGCGCTTCGTGCACGCGGCCGGAGTTCCAGGAGAGGAGCGGCAGGTCGAAGGCGATGCCCGCGCGCAGCCCGATGGCCGGCTCGCCGTAGGTCTTCTGGAGCGCCAGCGAGAGATCCGGAATGGGCCGGATGGCGGCGCGCTCGCGCTGGGCGCGGGCGAGCGCGGCGTCCTGCTGGCGCAGGAACGACTGCACCTCGGGGTGCTGCCCCGACTGCGCGAGGAGCGCGGCGAGCGGCGGCGCGTCCGGCAGCGGGAAGATGGCGTCGGCGGCCTCCAGCGCCGACGGATCGGGGATGGCGATCAGCCGTCCCAGCTCTTCGCGGGCGGAGACGAGCGCCGCCGCGCGATCGTCGCGCTCCTGCATGGCGCGTCTGCGTGCGAGGCCCGCCTGCACCGCCTCCAGCTGCGGGGCGATGCCCGTCTGCACCCGGGCCTGCGCGCGCCGCTCCAGATCGGCCGCCAGCTCGAAGGCGTCGCGCGAGAGCCGGGACCGCTCCTGCCCCGCCGCCAGCGCCGCATAGGCGCGCCGCACCGCCGCCCGCACCGTCACCGTCCGCGTCCGCGCGTCGGCCTCCGCCGCCTGCACGTCGCGCTCGGCCGCCGCGACCGCCGTCCCGCGCTGGCCGAAGAGCGGCATCTTGACGTCGATGGTGGCGATGATCTGTGGAGCGTCGGGACCGACCGAGGCGCCGACCGTCGGGTTGGTGAGCTGCCCTGCTGTCTCCACGGTGGACTGCGCCGCGCGCACCGACTGGCGCGCGGCCTTGAGATCGGGGCTGGCCTCGCGCGCCCGTGCGAAGGCGTCGGCGAGCCGCAGCGGTTGCGCCAGGAGGAGTGTTGCGAGGAGGAAATACACGCGGCGCGCATACTAGGTGCGGGAGGCCGCGCTGTCAGGTATTCCCTGCGCAGGAGGTTTCAAAATGTTCGCCATCGTCCTCGCCGCTGCCGCCGCCGCCGCCACTCCGCTCCGGTTCCCCGCCGACGCCCCGGTCGTCATGGACTACCTCGCCGCCGACGGCAAAAGGGTCTGGGCCCCGGGCGGCAACACCGGAAAGGTCTTCCTGCTCGAGGGAGGCAAGTTCAAGAGCGTGGACGGCTTCGCCACCAAAGAAGGACGCAACAAGATGATGATGGGCCCCAGCTCGGTGACGGTGGGGAAGGGCGCCGTCTATGTCGGCAACCGCGGCGACTCGAAGATCTGGGCCATCGATTCGAAGTCGCTCGAGAAGAAGGGCTCGGTAGAGATGCCGTCGACGCCCGACGGGACTTTCTATGTCGCCTCCACCAACGAGGTCTGGGTGACGACGCCGCGGGACAACTCGATCCAGATCGTGGACGTGAAGGATCCGGCGGCGCTCAAGATCGTCGGCAAGATCGCCGCCGACGGACCCGAAGGGTACGCCGTCGATGCCTCGAAGGGCATCGTCTACACCAACCTCGAGGACAAGGACGCGACGGTCGCCATCGACGCGAAGACCCGCAAGATCGTCTCGACCTGGGAGCACACTTGTGGAAAGGACGGCCCCCGCGGGCTGGCCATCGACGAGCAGCGCGGCATCCTCTTCGTGGGCTGCGCGACGCAGGGCCTGCTCGCGCTCGACGTCAAGACCGGTGCGCGCAAGGGCCGCATCGAGACGGGCGAAGGCGTGGACAACATCGACTACCTGCCGTCGAAGCGGCTCCTCTACGCCACCGCGGGGCGGAGCGAGAAACTGACCGTGGCGCACCTGGAGGACGACGGCTCGCTCAAGGTCGTGACCACCACGCCGGTCGGCAAGGGCTGCCGCGTGGTGGTCAGTACCGAGGACGGCACGGCGTACGCCGCGGACTCGGCGGGCGGCCAGCTCTGGGTGCTGAAGCCGTAGCGGTTGTGCCTCGGCAGGCCTGTTCTCGCGGCCCGCGCGGTGCGGCTGACAGGCGGTAGCGACTTCAGGCTGCCCCGTGCGATCGGTGGCGGTAGTAGCGCAGATCGCAGTGCAGTTTTCCGCAGCCTGGAGTGCGGGCCCCACTCGCGCAGCAGCGTTTGGATCAAGCGCTCCGCCCTCCCATGTTGCGTGGCGCATGGGGCCGGGACACCTTTTTGCTGGCGGAGCCGCTCGCGGGCAGCAACAGACTCTCGAGACGTAGTGGCTCCCGTTGTCACTCATCGCCCGGCGTACCTTGATGCCGCGCTCGGCGTACCAGGCGGCGGTGGCGCGCTGCAAAAAGCCCACGGTGGTGAGGCCCTTCTCGTCGCGCAGGACTTCGACGCGGGCGAGTTTCGAGGCATCGTCGATGCGTGCGCGATCCGCTGCGCGGTCATCCGCACCTTTCGCGGCTCGAGGATCTGCGACTCCCAGCTCGGCGCCGTCTTCCGCGGCTGCCGGTGTGGTCTCGAGGTCCGGTCCCGTCAACCGCCCAGCCCCAGCTCGTCGAAGCGACCCAGCCACTTCCGCACCGTCGTACCGCTGATGCCAAAAGCGACTGCCGCCTCCTCGATACCCGAGCCTTGCTGGCGCACTCTCTCGACGAGCAGGACCCGACTCGCGAAGGTAGTTCGGGCAGATCGATGAACGTTCAACCGGTCTTTTCTCCGTGGCTGGGTGTGGCCCTGGACAAGCGGCAGTCAGCCACACGAAGAGCGGATGAAGACAGCGAACAACGTGGTGAGATTTCACGGGCCCGCGGAACCGGCACGGAGGCGCGCCAGGCCTCGCACCGCGCTCGCCGGATGCCGTCCCGGAGCAGCCAGCCGCGCGGCTCGGCGAGGATCTCCGCGCGGCGGTCGCCCCGGAGCGCGTTGGAGGTGAAGCGGTCGGTCTCGTCGCCGAAGTGGTGCCTGGCATTGCCCAGCGCGTAGCCGATGGCGTTGACCAGCTCGGTGGGCGAGCGCAGGAGGCGCGCGTGGCGAAGCCCAGCTCCACAATTTGCACGGCCTCGCTGACTACGCCGCCGGCGAGCTCGACTCCGCCCGCCGCGAGTTCGACCGCGCCATCGCCGCCGACCCGCGCTTCGCCGACGGCCTCTACAACGCCGCCGCCTCCGCCGCGCTGGCCGACCGCGCCGAGGAGGCAGTGGCCTTCCTGCGCCGCGCCGCCGCCATCGATCCCGAGCGCGTGCAGGTGCTGGGCCGCAACGACGAGGACCTGCGCGGCCTGCGCCGCCGCGCCGACGTCCGCGCCCTCCTGGGACTGCGCCGCCCTCCTCCCGAGAACGTACCTCCTCCTCCCTGACGCTGTGTTATGGGTCGAAAAAGATGCCCCCCTTCCACTCCGCCTTTGCCCTCCTCGCCGTCTTCACCCTCCTCGCCGCCGCTCCCGACAGCCCCGGGGCAGGGCTCTCCGACGATCGCGCCCGGCAGATCCTCCCGCGCGCCGAGCTCTCGCAGCTGAACGACGCCCAGCGCGCCCAGTTCCTCGAGATCGCCGGCGACACCTTCGGCTACGGCTCCTGCAACGACACGCTCGCCCAATGCCTGCGCGCGGGCGTCAGCGACAAGCACGCGCTGCGCATGACCGAGCTCGTCAAGCTCATGCTGCTCGAGGGCTTCACCCCGAGCGTCATCATCGACTTCGTCGAGCGGTACTACGCGTCGTTCGGGAAGCGGCATCACCTGCGCGCCGACGACTGCCCGTCCCTGGGCGACCCCAAGGCGCCGGTGGTGGTGGTCGAGTTCTCCGACTTCCAGTGCCCGCACTGCGGGACGGCGCAGAAGCCGCTCAAGGACCTGGTCCTGTCGCTGCCCGGCAAGGTTCGTTTGTGCTCAAAGTATTTCCCGCTGCCCGGCCATCCGCGCGCGGTGCAGGCGGCGGCCGCGGCCGAGTACGCCTTCCACCACAAGAAGTTCTGGGAGATGAGCGAGCTGCTCTTTGCCCACCAGGAGACGGACGAGCTCAACGACGCGCACCTGAAAGAGTACGCGAAGCAGCTCGGACTCGACGGCGCCGAGATGCTCAAGCAGATCTACGCGGGCCGCCTCGAGGGGGCCATCGAGAAGCACAAGAAGGAAGGGATGGAGGCCGGCGTCAATTCCACGCCGTCGCTCTACTTCAACGGGCGCAAGTTCCTGCTGCCGCTCAAGCCGGAGTTTCTGGTCTTCTCCGCGCAGGACGAAGAGGAATGGCAGCGGAACAAGGGCGCCTGGGAGAAGGGATGACGCTCCTCGGGGGGTGGATTCTGGCGCTGCTCGCGGGCGGCATTCCCCTCGCCCCGCTGAGCGGAGGACCGGATCTGGTGCCGCTGGTGCCGCCGCCCGCCGAGTTCACGCTCTCGCTGCGCGACGGCGACTGGCGGGTGCACGTCAACCTGCGGCCGGGCGATCCGCAGCCCGGCGCCGTGCTCGACCTGCGCTTCGACGTCGGCAGGCAGAAGCAGGCGGAGGCCGGCGAGCCGCAGCCGGTCAGCGACGCGAAGCTGATGCTCACCGTCAGCGGGCCGGGGCCGAAGCTGCGGTACCTCGTGCGTCCCCTCGGCGACGCTGGAGTCTACGGAGCGCACTGGACGCCATCGGGCCGCGGTCTGTGGACGCTTGCGCTCGCTCCTTATCAAGAGGCCGGCCCCAGCGTCAGCTTCCAGGTGGGCGCGGGCGAGCCGATGCCGGCCTCGTCGCAGGGCCACATGGTGCAGGCCTCGCGGATGGTGCTGGCGGCGGGCCGCGCCTCGGAGCCGGCGGTCACCGTCCGCCAGCTGATGGAGGACCTCGGCAAGCGCTGGCAGAAAGAGGCCGACCAGGCGCAGCCCGACCCGGCGCAGCTGGAGGCCATGTCGCGCCTGCTCAAGGCGGTGCAGGGCCAGGTCCCGCGCGCGCACGCCGGAGAGGGCGCCAAGTTCGACTCCCTCGCCGCCGCGGAGCTGGCGACGCTTGCCAAGGGGGCGCTGCCCGAGGCGACGAGCTGCCTCGAGTGCCATGTGAAGTTCCGCGACGGCTGGGCGCTGGAGAAAAAGAGATGACCGGCCTCGGGATTCAGGCCTCAGGCTTCGGGCTTGCGGGCGCACTGGTGGCAGGAATGCTGGACGCCGTTCCGGCCGCCTCTGCGGAGGCGCTGCTTTCGGGAGATGCGCGCAATGCGCAGAAGATCTATCGGCTCGAGTGCGCGGGCTGTCATGGCTCGGGCGAGCCGACGCCGATGGGAAAGTCGTTCGGGGCGCCGCCGCTCAAGGACGCGGCGCTGATCGCGGGCCGCACCGACGACCAGCTGATCGCGCTCTTCCTCAAGGGTACCCCGAAGCATCCGGCTCCGGCGGGCGCGCTCACCCTGCTCGACGCCGCCGACATGGTGGCCTTCCTCCGCGGCGGGCTGCCCTCCATCGCCGATCTCTTTCCCGAGGCCGCCGCCTACACCGCAAAGTCGTATCCGCTCGCCGGACCGGCGCTGGTGCGCGCCGAATCGCTGGCGGGCGACGAGCTCAAGCCCGACGAGCGCGCCCTCACCGTCTTCTCCGTCTACGCAGGCGAGCCGCCCGCCACCGGCCCGCGCCTGGTGCCGCAGGATCCGGTGCAGCTCGACGCGCTGCCGCCCAAGGCCAAGCGGGGCTACGTGGTCTTCGGCTCCATCCCGGGCGGCCCGGTGGCGATGGCGCTCTTGCCCGACCTCTCGGTCTTGCGGCTGCTCTCCTCGAACCCCGCGGTCGCCAAGGCGGCACCGGCGGTGGTGGGCAAGGGCGGCCGCGAGCCGGGGCGCCGCAAGCCCTTCGTCTCCAAGGTGTCGCCCGACGCCGCCCGCGCGCTGACCCGCCTCTACGCCCGGGCCGCCGAGGCCGCCGCGCTCGCCGCCCGCGAGGAAGCGGACCGCCACCTCTTCGACGCGCCCGAAAAGCGCAACTCTCCTTGAGTCCCCGACCGCTCCGGAGCATGCTCCGTTTCATCACGTGGACAACGACGACCTCCGCAGCGAAGGCCCGCCCGCGAGCGCCGGAGACGGCACCCTGAAAACGCTCGCCGTCAACGCGGCCGCCTGGAAGCTGCTCTCCTCGCCCAGCGAGCTTCTGCTCGCGCTGCGGGAGCGCGGCGATGGGCTCATGACCGATCTCTCCGAGCTGCAGCCGCACCGCGCGGTGCTGGCGGGCGACCTCTCGGAGATGCAGCCCAGCGATCTCCTCAACTTCCTCCACCAAGGGCGGCGCACCGGCGTGCTGCTCACCCGCTCCGACGGCACCGAGCGCGGCATCGTCCTCATCGACGGCAATGTCGCCTGGGCCTGCTCCACCAGCGCCGGCGAGCGGCTGGGCGAGCTGCTCGCGCGCATGGGGCTGGTGGACAAAGCTCGCGTCGAGGCGGCGCTGCGCGAGCAGGAAGAGCCGGGCGAGAAGAAGCGCATCGGGCAGGCGCTCATCGACCTGGGGGTGCTCTCCGCCGATGCCGTGCGGCACGGGCTGCGGCACCAGGTGGTGGAGATCTTCCTCGGCCTCTTGGTGGCGCGCTCGGGGAGCTTCGTCTTCTTGCGCGGGCTCGACCGCGAGAAGCTGCCCACCCAGCTCTCGCTCGACACCCAGGGCATGCTGCTCGACGGCCTGCGCCGCCTCGACGAGATGGAGCTGTACCGCACCCGCGTGCCCGGCGCGGACGCCAAGCCGCGGGCCACCGGCAAGGCGCCGGACGGCGCGCTGGAAGACGACCAGCGGCGCGTGATGGCGCTGGTGGACGGAGCGCGCAGCGTCAGCGACCTCGCCACCCTCACCTCGCTCGGCGACTTCGACGCCACCCGCGCCGTCTACCAGCTGGTGGTGGCGGGAATTCTGGCGATTTGACGCTCGCGCAGGCCAGCGTCCCGCTCCTCTGCGCAGACCTGCCCGGCACCTCTGGCCTCACCCGCGTCGCCGAGGAGGACTTCCGCGTCGAGGAGCTGCCGCTCTATGAGCCGGTAGGCGCCGGCGAGCACCTCTACCTGACAGTGGAGAAGATCTCCCGCACCACCCCCGAAGTCGCGCGCGAGCTGGCGCAGGCGCTGGGGGCGAAGGAGCGCGACGTCGGCACCGCCGGGCTCAAGGACAAGCGCGGCGTCACCGTGCAGCGGATGAGCGTCGCGGTGAGGCTCGCGCCCGAAGAGGCGCTGCAGCTTTCGGGGCGCGGCTGGCGCGTGCTCGCGGCGGCGCGGCACGGCAACAAGCTGCGGCCCGGGCACCTGCGCGGAAATCGCTTCCGCATCGTGGTGCGCGGGGTCTCGGCAGGCGCTCTGGCCCACGCCGAGGCCATCTGCGCGCGGCTGCGAGAGCAGGGCGCGGCCAATCTTTTTGGCCCGCAGCGCTTCGGCAAGTTCGGCGACAACGCGGAGCTGGGCCGCAGGATCCTGCTGCGCGATCCGGCGGCGCAGAAGGCGGCGCGCGATCGCTTCCTGCGGCGCATGGCCCTCTCCGCCTTGCAGTCGGAGCTGTTCAACCGCTGCCTCGCCGCGCGCCTCGCCGATGGGCTCTTCGCCACCGCCATCGAGGGCGACGTGCTCAAGAAGCGCGCCACCGGCGGGCTCTTCGTCTGCGAGGATCCCGCCGCCGATGCGCCCCGGGTCGCCGCGCTCGAGATCGATCCGGCCGGACCCTTGCCGGGCCACTCGCTCTTCGAGGCCCGCGGCGAGGCGCTGCGGCGCGAGCAGGCAGTGCTGGCAGACTCGGGCGTCGATCCGGCCTCGTTCGCCGCCGGCGGCGAGGAGATGGAAGGCGCGCGGCGGCCGTACCGCATTCCGGTCGAGGAGCTGCGGGTCGAGCCCGCAGGCGCGGAGGCGCTGGTGCTGACCTTTGCGCTGCCCAAGGGCAGCTACGCCATCGCGGTGCTGCGCGAGGTGACCCGCTCGCCGCCTGAGGACGCGCCCGAATAAGGCACGGACGGCTTTGCGCCTGCTTTTACTTTGACCGCGCCCGCTTCTGGCGGTAGCTCTGAGCCATGAGAGGTCGCATCTGGATTTTTGCGGTGCTGGTTGCAGCGGCGCTGGTCCTTCACCTCGCCGTCCTGTCGGCCAAGGCGGCGCAGAGCGGTGAGGACAATCTGCGCGCCCGGCTGGCGCAGTCGGGCAGCGCCTTGCACGCGCAGCTCGAGCGGCTCGACGGCCGGCTCCTGCCCCGCGCGGTGGCCGCGGCGCCCGATCTCATCGAGGCCACCCGCCCTCCCGCCGATCCGACCGAGCCCCTGGTGCGCCCCGGCGAGCGGGCGCTGCGGGCCGCCGCTTCCGCCATCTCTCCCGAGCCCGACCTGATCGCGGTGGTGAACGGGCAGGGAGCCATCCTCTCGCGGCGGGCCAAGGCCGCGCAGGGCCTCGACGACGCGGCGCCGCTTCCGCTCGCCAAGGCGGCGCTGGAGGGCAGCCCGCCGGCGGCTTTCGCCACCTACGACGGCGCGGTCTATCGCGTCGCCGCCGCGCGCATTCCCGGCAACGGCGCCGCCATCGTGGTGGGGACGCTGGTCGACGATCGCCTGGCCGCGCAGCTCAAGAGCCAGGTGGACGCGGACGTGA
>JANXXR010000021.1 GCA_025350525.1 Deltaproteobacteria bacterium | reverse complement strand
CGCTCCGCCGCGCGCACGCGACGGCGCCCATCAGCGCGCTGCAGACCGAGTACTCGCTGTGGACCCGCGATCCCGAGGGCGAGCTCCTCGCGACGGTGCGCGAGCTCGGCATCGGCTTCGTCGCCTACAGCCCGCTCGGGCGCGGGTTCCTCACGGGGCAGATCAAGCGCTACGAAGATCTCGCAGCCGATGACTACCGCCGCCACAGCCCGCGCTTCCAAGGCGAGAACTTCTACAAGAATTTACGGTTGGTGGAGCGGATCAACGAGATCGCCCGCGAGAAGAAGGCGACCCCGTCGCAGCTCGCGCTCGCTTGGGTGCTCTCGCGCGGCGTGGTGCCCATCCCCGGCACCAAGCGGCGCAAGTACCTGGAGGAGAACGCCGCCGCGGCGCAGATCCAGCTCTCGAAAGAGGAGCTGCGGCGCATCGAGGACGCGGCCCCCAAGGGCGCGGCGTCGGGCGACCGCTACCACGCGCAGGGCATGCGCAGCGTCAACCGGTAGCCCGGCGGCCGGAAGCTGGCGCAGGCGCATCGGGCGCGAGAGAATGCGGGCCCGATGCGCATCTACCAGGGCCTCGACGTGCAATCAGATTTCGGCGGGCGCTTCCCCTGGAAGAGCCGGCTGGTCGAGGTGGATCACGGCGTCCGGCAGGCGGTGGTGGACGAGGGGCCGCGCGACGCCAAGCTGACCTTTCTCCTCCTGCACGGCAACCCGACCTGGTCGTTTCTCTACCGCGAGTTCATCCGGCGGCTCTCGCCGAATTACCGCGTCATCGCGCCCGACCACGTCGGCTTCGGGCGCAGCGACAAGCCCCGCGACCCGCGCTGGTACACCCTCGATCGACACATCGGAAACCTGGGCAAGGTGCTCGCCGAGTTGAAGGCGGAGCGCGTGGTGCCGGTCATCCAGGACTGGGGCGGCCCCATCGGCATGGGCTGGGCCACGCGCCACCCCGACCAGGTCCGCGGCGTGGTGGTGCTCAACACCTCCGCTTTCGTGCGCGAGCCCAGGACGCGGCTGCCTCTGCTCTTCAAGCTCCTGGTGCTGGGCAAGGGCGGCTGGAAGCGCGTGGTGCAGAAGAACTTCTTCGTCGAGTTCCTGCTCGCCCGCGGCGGACCGCGAAGGCTCACCGACGAGGAGCTGATGCCCTACCGCGCGCCCTTCCCCACCGCCGACGACCGCGTCGGCATCGCGCGCTTTCCCCAGCTCATCCCCGAGACGCGGCACCAGCTGCACGAGTCGTGGGCCACCATGGCTCACATCGAAGACGGCATCGCCCGGCTGCGCGGGAAGCCGGCGCTGATCTGCTGGGCGCTCAAGGACCGCGCCTTCGGGCGCGAGGTGTTGCAGCGGTGGCAGCGGGCCTTCGCGCGCGTGGACGGGCCGCATCTGCTGCCCGACGCCGGGCACTTTCTCCAGGAGGATGCGCCTGGGCCGATCCTCGACCACATCGAGCGCTGGGCCGCCGGGCTTTGAACCTCGAGGCGCAGGCGCGGATGCTGGCCAACCGCGTGAAGAAGACCTTCCGCAAGCTGCAGCCGCGCATGGAGCAGCGGCGCATCGGCGCCTTCCGGCTCTACGACCGCGACATCCCCGAAATCCGCGCCGTCCTCGACTGGTACGAGGGCCACCTGGTCATGGCCGAGTACGCGCGGGAGCAGACGGCGAAGCTGCCGTGGCTGGAGGCGATGGCGCGGGCGGTGGCGCAGGAGCTGGAAGTTCCCTGGGAGCGCGTCCACCTGAAAGAGCGCCGCACCGGCGAGAAGTACCAGCGCCTCGCGCGCAAGGGGTCGCGGCTGGAAGTGCGCGAGGGGGACCTGCGCTTTTTGGTCAACCTCGATGACTACCTCGACACCGGGCTCTTCGCCGACCACCGCGAGACGCGCGCGCGGGTGCGGGCCGAGGCGCGCGGCAAGGACTTCCTCAACCTCTTTGCCTATACCGGCAGCTTCACCTGCGCGGCGGCGCTGGGCGGAGCGCGGACCACCACCACCGTGGACGCCTCGCAGAACTACCTCGACTGGGCGGGCGACAACTTGCGCCTCAACGGCGCCCAGGGCTTCGAGCTGGTGCGGGCGGAGGTGGAGGCTTTTCTGCAGAAAGCGCGAGGGCGGCGCTGGACACTGTGCGTGCTCGATCCGCCCTCGTTCTCCGACCACGGCGGCAACCTCTTCGAGGTGCAGCGCGATCACCGCGCGCTGGTCGAGAAGACCCTGGCGGTGCTGGAGCCGGGCGGCGTGCTCTGGTTCTCGACCAACCACCAGCGCTTCACGGCGCAGTTGGACGGGCTGCGCTTCACCGAGGAGCAGACGGTGCCGGAGGACTACCGCAACCGCACCGCCCACCGCGCCTTCCGCATCATTCGTTGAGCAGGCGGCCGTAGGTGGCCGCGTCGAGGTTGGCGCCGCAGACGATGATGGCGACATTCTTTCCTGCAAGTTTCTCGCGCAGCGGCCCGCACAAGGCTGCCGTGGCCGCGGCGCCCGCCGGCTCCACCGCCAGCTTGGCGCCGCGGAACATGAGGCGCATGGCGGCGCGCAGCTGGTCGTCGTTGACCAGCACCAGCTCGTCGACGAACTTCTGGCAGAGCGCGAAGCTGTAGGGCAGCGCGTAGGGTGCGCCCAGGCTGTCGGCGATGGTCCGCACCTTCTCGATGCTCTCGGGCTTTCCGCTGCGGAAGCTGCGGTGCATCGAGTCGGCGCCCTCGGGCTCGACGCCGAAGATCTGCGTGCGCGGCGAGATCTGCTTCACCGCCGCCGCCACGCCGGCGCAGAGCCCGCCGCCGCCGATGGGGATGACCACCGCGTCCAGTCCGGGCGCCTGCGCGCACAACTCGAGGCCCAGCGTGGCCGTGCCCAGCGCCGTCAGCGGCCCCTCGAAGGGATGCACGAACGACCGGCCCTCGGCGGCTTCGATCTCCTTCACCTTCGCGAAGGCCTGGTGCACGTCGTCCACCAGCACCACCTCGGCGCCATAGGCGCGGCAGCCCTCGACGCGCGCCGGGTTGGCGGTGCGGGGCATGACGACTTTGGCGGTGGTCCCGAGCGCGCGGGCGGCGTAGCCCACCGCCATGGCGTGGTTGCCGGCGCTGACGGCGGTGACGCCGCGGGCGAGCGCGTCGGGCGGCAGCGCCAGCATCACGCAGAGCGCGCCGCGCGGCTTGAAGCTGCCCGCGAATTGAAAGAGCTCCAGCTTGAGGAGCGGCTGTGTCCCGGCGGCGCGCTCGATCTCGTCGCCGCGCCAGCGCCACACCGGCGTCTCGACGATCAAATTGCCGAGGCGGGCGCGGGCTTCGCGAACTTCTTCGAGGGTGGGCGCGCGTTGTTCCATCGGGATAGCAATCCGCGGATGCGCAGTTTCGTCAACTGGAGAAAGCGCCGGTCCTGGATCGCGCTCGCCGTCCTCGGCGCCGCGGCGCTGGTTCTCGTCGCAGCGCGCGGGCGGGAGCGCCGCCGCTTCGAGGGCGCGGTGGGCAGCGCCGAAGCGCACCTGCTCGCGCGCTTCGAGCTGCAGGCCGCGGCCTTGCGCTCCTTGGCCGCGCGGCCGATCGCCACCGCCGCGGAGTTTGCCGCCGCGGTCGCCGCTCTTCCCGACCGCGGCCCGCCCGCCCTGGGCTTCGCCCGCAGCTTTCGCCGCGGCGAGACCGGAGAGATCGAGCCGCTCTGGTCGCGGCGCGCCGGACGGCTCGAGGAGAAGCGGCGCATCGTCCTCGGCGGCCGCGCCTGGACGATCAGGTTCGGCCCGCCTCTGCCGTGAGTTCAGGCCGGATCGATACTCGACGGTGCCGCGGGATTCGCCGCCTCCTCGGCGCGCGGAGGCAGCGTGCCGAGGACGAGTTGCCCCGCCGCCGCAACGCACCCGACCAGGAGGCAGCAGGTCCAGAGCGCGGGCGCGCCGAAGCGACCCAGCACCTGCGCGCCCAGCGCCGGGGAGAGCAGCGCCGCCGCACCGATGCTGGCCTGGAAGAGTCCCTGGTACGCGCCGCGCAAGCCCGGCGGCGCCGCGTCGGCGGTGACCGACGGGCCGATGCCGGACATGACGATCTCGCCGATCGACCAGACGGTGATGGCGAGGGCGAATCCCGCCATGTCGTGCATGACGCTGTTGAGCCCGAACCCAGCGCCGACCAGCACCGCGGCGGAGGCGAGCACGCGGTGGTGCGGAAAGCGCCGCAGCAGCCGCGAGAAGATGGGCTGCAAAAAGACGATGAGAACGCCGTTGAGCGCGATGAGGGTTCCGTACGCGGCGGGCGAGAGGCCGTGGTTGCGCAGGTCGATGGGCAGCGTCACGAAGGACTGGAAGAGCAGCGTCCAGACCAGGAGCGACAAGCCGCAGAAGGCGACGAAGCGCCCGTTCGCGAGCGGCGTCCACGGCGGCGGGCGGCGCTCCGAGACCACCAGCGCGGGGCGCGTCTCCGGGATCTTCCACCAGACGATGCCGGCGTAGGCGAGCGTGGTGAGCGCGTCGCCGAAGAAGAGCAGGTACCAGCCGTGCGCCGCCAGGGAGCCGCCCAGCGCGCTGCCGACCGCGAAGCCGAGGTTGACCGCCCAATAGAGGAAGCCGTACGCGCGCACGCGGTCCTGCGAAGGGACCAGGTCGGCGACGGCCGCGGAGACGGCGGGCCGGTAGAGATCGCCGAAGAGCCCGAGGAGAAAGGCCGCCACCGCGATGTGCAGCGGCGCGCGGGCGAAGGCGAGGTGCAGCATGGCGAGCGCGCCCGAGACCAGCGCGAAGAGGAGCGTTGGGCGCCGTCCGAGGTGGTCGGCGAGAAAGCCGCCGATGGGCCCGGCGCAGAGCGTGCCGGCGCCGAAGAGCGAGATGATGAGCCCTACCTGCGCCACGGCCAGGCCGCGCGGCCCGGTCAGGTAGAGGGCGAGGAGCGGCATCACGAAGCCGCCGAGCCGGTTGATGAGGGCGCCCGTCCAGAGGATCCAGAACGTGCGCGGCAGTCCGCGAAGCCCGAGCATGGGCCGCGCAGGATAGCTCGCCTGCGCGGCCCGGAAAGGCTGCTACTTCTTGTCGAGCTCCGAGTTGGGAACGTTGGGCGGCGGAATCGGCTTGTTGCCGACGGCCTGGCCGACGGTATCGCCGACGTCCTGGTTCAGCTCCTTGCCCGCGTCCTTGTTGAAGTCGTGCTTGGTCTGCTCCCAGTCACGCTTCAGCGCCTCGCCCGGCTTGCTCTTGTTGGTGTCGTCCATGTGCCTGCCTCCTTGTAGGTGCAGTGAACATGGCGATGGATCCGCCGCGGCGCAGCGAGGTGGCGAGCGCCCGCGCGGAGGTCTACTCTGCGGCGCCATGGCCACCGCGAAGAAGCGCCCCGTCACCAAGTCCGGAAAGCCGCGCTCGCGCAAGGGCGTCAAGCTCAAGCCGACCGACCTGACCCCGAGCCAGCTCCGCTTCGAGGCGATTCCGCCGGAACTGAAAGAGCTGGCGCGCCTGATCGAAGCGGACGGAGGCGCGGTGCTGGCGGCGTACCGCGAGCCGCTGGGTGGACATGCGCTGCTCTTCGCGGCGCTGCCGGTGGACAAGGTCGAGCCCACCGTCTTCCAGCGCGACGTCTCCGACGCTCACGTGCTCAAGCTGACCCGCGCCATGGACAAGACGCGGCGCTATCTCGACCCCATCATCGCCATCCGCGAGGAGGAAGGCTTTCGCACTCCCAACGGCGGCCACCGCCTGACGGCGCTCAAGGAGCTGGGCGCGAAGTCGATCCTGGCGCTGGTGGTTCCCGAGCGCGAGGTGGCCTACCAGATCCTCGCGCTCAACATCGAGAAGGCGCACAACCTGCGCGAGAAGGCGCTCGAGGTGGTGCGCATGTACCGCGATCTGGCGCGGCTCGATCCCGGGCGCAAGGAGAGCGAGTTTGCGCTGGAGTTCGAGGAGCCGTCGCTGGTGACGCTGGGCTTCGCCTACGAGCAGAAGGGCCGGCTCTCGGGCGGCGCGTACGCCCCGGCGCTGAAGAAGGTGGACGGATATCTCGAGTCCACCCTGGGAGACGGCCTCGCCGAGCGCGAGCGGCGGGCGGGGAAGCTCCTCGAGCTGGACGAGGCGGTGGGGGCGGCGGTGGAGAAGCTGAAGGAGCGCGGGCTGACCTCGCCCTATCTGCGCAGCTTCGTGGTGGCGCGGATCAACCCGCTGCGCTTCATGAAGGGCGCGCCGCCTCCGTTCGACCAGCTGCTCGAGACCATGACCAAGCGCGCGCGGGGGATGGACCCTGCGCGGATCAAGAGCGAAGATCTGGCCCGCAGCGGCGGCGCGCCGGAGGAGTGACGCAACCGCCCCGGCGCAGCTGCATCTATGCTCCGGTTCGAGCGGAGCGTGCGCCAACTGCGTACCTTCGCCTCAAGAGAGGTGCGGCACATGGGCGCTGTGGCAGTGGGCATGAACGACTTCCAGCCGACCCTCGAAAAGGGCGGCATCGTGCTGGTGGATTTCTGGGCGCCCTGGTGCGGGCCGTGCCGCTCGTTCGCGCCGGTCTTCGAGGCGGTGGCCGAGGCGAACCCGGACGTGACCTTCGCCAAGGTCAACACCGACGAGGAGCGGGAGCTGGCGGGGTCGTTCCAGATCCGCAGCATCCCGACGCTGATGGTCTTCCGCGACAAGGTGCTGCTCTTCGCGCAGCCGGGGTCGCTGCCCAGGTCCGTCCTCGAGGAGCTGCTCACCAAGGTGCGGGCGCTCGACATGGATCAGGTGCGGGCGGAGATCGCCAAGGCTGAGTCCGAGGCGCGGCCCGATCAGGCGTGAGATCCAGAAAAATCTAAAAGCAAAAGCTCACCGCGAAGGCGCGAAGGGCGCGAAGGCTTGCGCGAAGAAAAGCGCTGGGGGTGGGTCGGAGGCGACATGCCGCCTCGGAGGTGGCCCGGGCAAGAACCAATCCCCAACCAACCCTTCGCGTTCTTCGCGCCTTCGCGGTGAGACTTAAAAAAACGAAGCAGAGTGGATTGGATTACGCGGTGGCGAGCCGGGCGCGGACGGCGGAGACCACCTGCTCGTCGGTCGGGAAGTCGCGCTCCTTCTTCGCCACCACCTCGCCGTCCACCTTGACGACGAACGACCCGGGCGCGCCCACCTGCAGCTCGGCCTTGACGCCCAGCTCCTTTTCCAGCGCAGCCGCCGCACGGGCAGCTCGGGGTTTGTAGCCTCAGGAGTTGCAGTATTCGATCTTGATCATGGCCGGAGGATAGCTGCGCCTCCCCGCCGCCGCCAGCGTCGAATCGATGGCCCGCCCGCGGCATCTCAAGGACGTTGCGAGAGAGCCAAATCCAAAGGCCCGCAGCAGGGGATGTCATGATCACCATTCACGAAGCAGCGAAGCGTTTCCACACCGACCTGGGCTGGCTGAACAGCTGGCACACTTTCTCCTTCGGCGATCACTACGACCCGGCCCGCCAGGGCTTCTCTGTCCTGCGCGTGATCAACGACGACACCGTCAAGAGCGGTCAGGGCTTCGGTTCGCACGGGCACCGCGACATGGAGATCCTCAGCTACGTGCTCTCGGGCGCGCTCCAGCACAAGGACTCCACCGGCGGCGGCGGCGTCATCCGCAAAGGCGAGCTGCAGCGCATGAGCGCCGGCAGCGGCGTCGTGCACAGCGAGTTCAACGGCTCGAAGGACGAGCCGGTGCACTTCCTCCAGATCTGGCTCCTCCCCGACGCGCGCGGAGTGAAGCCTGGCTACCAGCAGAAGAAGTTCGAGTTTGCCCCGGGCAAGCCGACGCTGCTCGCCTCGCGCGGCGGCCGCGACGGGTCGGTGGACATCCACCAGGACGCGTCGGTCTTCGGCGCCCGGCTCGACGGCGCGGAGAAGATTTCGTTTGAGCTCAAACCTTCTCGCCAGGCCTTCGTGCACGTCGCGGAGGGCTCGGTGGTGCTCAACGGCAGGCGCCTGGCGGCGGGCGATGGCGCCCAGGTCAGCGGCGAGCGGGCGCTCGAGCTCGCGGGAGGCCAGAAGGCTGAAGTCCTCCTGTTCGATCTGCCGTGACGTGCGCAGGTTGAGGGCATGCTGACTGTCCTCACTTGCCTGCTCCTCGCAATTCCCTCCAACGTTCACGAAGGCGACGCCCAGGCGTTCACCGGCGTCACCGACGCCCAGGGAGCGCCCATCGCCGACTCCCGCTACTCGCAGTGGGTGACCGGCGGGCTCCTGCACGTCGAGTCGCGCTCCGACTTTCCCGACGGCCGCACCATCGTCGAGCGGGCGACCTTGCGCCTGCACCCGCAGCTCGCGCAGGAGAGCTGGGACTGGACCTTGAAGCAGGGCGGCAAGCTGGTCCGCATGTACGCGGTGGACTTCAAGACCGGCAAGGCCGAGTCGATGCGCGTCGATCAGGGAAAGCAGTGGAAGGAAGACGTCACCATCCATCCCGGCAAGACCTTCGCGGGCGCGGGCTTCCTCACCGCGGTCAAGGCGCTGCGCACGCAGCTTGCGGTGGGCCAGCACATGGAGCTCGAGGCGGTGGCGATGACGCCCAAGCCCCGGGTGGCCACGGTGACGGTGACCCGCGACGGCCCCGCGGAAGTGCGCATGGCCGGGCGGACCATCGAGGGCGACAAGTACACCATCCACCCCGAGATCCCGGCCATCGCCAAGCTCTTCGTCAAGGCGCCCGACCAGCACGTCTGGCTGATGAACAGCCACCCGTCCGCCTTCCTGCGCTTCGAAGGTCCGCTGGCGGAGCCGGACGATCCCATCATCCGCATCGACCTGATCCCGGGGCCGAGCGCGTCGGCCCAGGGCCGCAGCGGACCGCGGCCGCACCGCTAGGGGCAATGCCGGCCTCAGGTCAAAGATCGAGCGAGCGCCAGAGGTACCAGCTGGCGACGCTGCGGTAAGGACGCCAGCGCTCGCCGTATTTCAGCAGGGCGGCGGGTTTCGGTAATTCTTTGTGGCCAAACGTTTTTGCGAATCCCTTGCGAACGCCGTAGTCGGTGGCGGGGAGCACGTCCGGGCGCGCCAGACGGAAGATCAGCATCATCTCCACCGTCCAGGGCCCGATGCCGCGCACCGCGGTCAGCCTTTCGATAATCTCTGCGTTGGAAAGGTTTTGCAGGGCCGCGGCCGCCGGCACCACCCCCTCCAGCGTCTTGGCCGCCAGATCTTTCAGCGCCGCCGCCTTGGCGCGGGAGAGCCCGGCGCCGCGCAGGGCCGCGTCGGAGCTGTCGAGCAGATCCTGCGGCCGCGGGATCTTGCGTGGCTGGAAGAGCGCCACCACCCGCCCCCAGATGGTGGCCGCCGCCTTGCCGGTGAGCTGCTGGTAGACGATCGACTCGGCCAGCGCCTCGAAGGGGCTCTGCATCGCCGCCGGCCGCATGCGAAAGGGCCCGACGCGCTCGATGACGCGCGCGAGCCGCTTGTCGCGGGCGCGCAGGTGATCGACGGCCGCCACCGGATCGAAGGGCAGCAGGTGATCGACCTCGATGCGCACGCCCTCGAGCGCCAGCAGCCGCTGCTTGGCGACCACGCCGCCCGGTGCAGAGAAGCCGCCCGCCGCGCCTCCCGCCGCCAGCACGCGGTGGCACGGCACCGCGATCAGAAACGGATTGCGTCCCAGCGCCTGCCCCACCGCCCGCGACGCGCCGGGCTTGCCCAGCCGGGCCGCGATCTCGCCGTAGGTCGCCGTCCGTCCCGGCGGGAGCGCCCGCACCACGTCGAAGACCTGCCGCTGGAACGGCGCCAGCACCGACAGATCCAGCAGCAGCCCGGAGAGATCCTGCCCGCCGCCCTGGAGATGAGCCTTGAGCAGGCGCGCCGCCTCCACCGCGAACGGCGGCGCGTCCGCGGGCTGCTTGAGCAGCGCCGCCCGCAGCTCGCGCGGCGAGAGTTCGGGCATCTCGATGGCGACGAGGCCGCGCTCATTCCAGCGCAGGCGCAGCGGGCCGGCTCGGGTGTCGAAGAGCATGCGCGGACTCTAGCAGCGAAGAGAGCTCCACCGCGTCGGCGATGGCGTGGCCGAAGAGGTCGTTGTTGAAGTAGACGTCGGCGTCGCCTTGGCCTTGCGCGAGGTCCTGCGCCAGCGGGCGCAGTGCGCGGCGGCCATAACGTCCGCGGTACTTCCCGGTGGCGCCGTGGAATCGGAGATACCGGAAGCCTCCGGTGAGCCGCGGCGGGCTGGCGGCGAGCAGGTCGTGCTCGCAGAAGGCGGCGCCGTGCGCGTCGAGCAGGTCGCAGATTTCGCCCGTGTACCAGGCGTCGCTGCGAAACTCGAAGGCGTGGCGCAGGCCGCCCTGCCGCGGCAGCGCCTTTAGGAATGACGCCAGCCGCACGGGGTCGGCCTTGTTCATCTGCGGGGGAAGCTGCCAGAGGACGACCGAGAGCTTGGGGCCCAGCCGCAGGATCAAGTCGAAGTAGCGGTCGAGCCCGGGCCCGGCTTCTTTCAGCCGCTTCATGTGTGTGAGGAAGCGGCTGCCCTTGGCGGCGAAGCGAAAGCCCGGCGGTGTTCCCGCGCGCCAGCCGTCGACTGCCGCGGGCGTGGGCAGGCGGTAGAAGGTCGCGTTCAGCTCCACCGTCGAGAAGAGACGCGAATAGTGGTCGAGCCAGCGTTTCGCCGGCAATCCCTCCGGATAGAAGACCTTCCGCCAATGCCGATAGACATATCCGCTGGTGCCGAGGTGAATCACGCAATGAAAATACCTATCGTTCGCCTATGGCACATCCCGAGACGGCCGCTCCGCTGCTCCCCGCGCGGCTGAGCCTTCCCCGCTTGCGGGCGGCGGCGGCGGAATGCACCGCCTGTCCGCTGCACCGGTGCGGCACGCAGACGGTCTTCGGCGAGGGGCCCCAGGCGGCGCGAGCGGTCTTCGTCGGGGAGACGCCGGGCGATCAGCCGCCTGGCTGAGATCGGAAGCCGACTGTTGGCCGCCCGACAGTACCCCCGTTGAGCTACGCGTTCGCGCTTCATCCACTTGCGGGGCCTACCCTGCCAAGGTTTAGAAGACAAGGCTCGACGCGCGGCCTGGGTGGTGCACAATCACCCTGGCGATTCCGCGCAGAGGAAGGCGGCGATGACGGGCAGTGAGGTCTCTGTGAAGAAGCCGCTGGTGCTGGTGGTTGACGACTTTGCCGACAACCGCGAGATGTATTCCGAGTACCTGAGCTTCTCGGGCTACGACGTCATCGAGGCCACCAACGGCAAGGAAGCGATCGACGCGGCGCACGCGCGGATGCCCGACATCATCATCATGGATCTCTCGCTGCCGGTGATGGACGGCTGGGAGGCCACCCGGCGGCTCAAGGCCGACGACCGCACCCGGAAGATCCCGGTGGTGGCGCTGACCGGGCACGCGCTCGCGGGGCACTCCAAGGGCGCGCGCGACGCGGGCTGCGATTCGTTCCTCGCCAAGCCCTGCCTGCCGGACCAGCTGGTGGCGGAGATCAAGCGGATGCTCGAGGGCGGCAAGGTGACTCCCCACAAGGCGAAGGGCGGGAGCTAGGACGCCGCCGCCTTGAATTTCAGCGCGGCGCTCTGATCAGCGCCTGCAGCGACTCGAGCGTGTCGGCGTCGGCGGGCTTCTTGTCGTCGCGCCAGCGGGCGATGCGTGGAAAGCGGACGGCGATGCCGCTCTTGTGCCGCGCGCTCGCGGCGATGCCCTCGAAATGCAGCTCGAAGACCAGCTCCGGCTTGACCGCGCGCACCGGGCCAAAGCGCTCCAGCGTGTTCTGCCGGATCCACCGGTCGAGCCGGTCGATCTCCTCGTCGGTCAGCCCGGAGTAGGCCTTGGCCACAGGCAGGAGCTCGCCCGCGCTCCACACCGCGAAGGTCAAGTCGGTCAGGAGCGTGGCCCGCCGCCCGCTGCCGGGCTGCGCGTAGACCAGCACCGCGTCCACCGCGTACGGGTCGATCTTCCACTTCCAATCTCCGCGACGCCGGCCTCCCTGGTACGGCGAGGTCCAGCGCTTGAGCATCAGGCCCTCGACGCCGCGCTCGCGCGAGCCCGACCGCAGCGCGCGCAGCTCCGCCCAGGAGGGCGCGGTCACCTCGGGCGAGACGGAGAGCCGCTCGCTGCGTCCGGTGAGCAGCGCAAGCAACCGCGCCCGCCGTTCGCGCAGCGGCTCCTCGCGCAGGTCGCGGCCCTCGAGCTCGAGGAGGTCGTAGGCCATGAAGGCCGCCGGCGCCTCGGCCAGGATCTTCGCCGACAGCTTTTGCCGCCCGATGCGCCGCTGCAGCACGGCGAAGGGCATGGGCGCGCCGTCCTGGTAGGCGAGCACCTCGCCGTCGAGCACGGTCCCTTCCGGCAGCGCGGCCCAGGCGGAGGACAGGTCGGGAAAGCGATCGGTGATCAGCTCCTCGCCGCGCGACCAGAGGTACGCGCCGCCCGAGCGGCGGATGAGCTGCGCGCGGATGCCGTCCCACTTCCACTCGGCCAGCCAGTCGGCGCGCTCGCCCAGCGACTCCGGCTCCTGCTCCAGCGGCGAGGCGAGGAAGAAGGGATAGGGCCGCGAGACATCGGCGTCGGCGGCGCCTTGCTGCAAGAGCGCCGCGAACGACTGCGCCGAGGGCTCCCAGGCGCCCATCAACCGGTGCGCGACGGTGGCCGGCGACAGCGAGGCGTGCTGCGCCAGCGCGCGGATGGCCAGCGTCGAGGAGACGCCGACCCGCAGCTCGCCGGTGAGGAGCTTGCCCAAAAGGTACAGCTCGCGCCGGTCGAGCGCAGCGAAGAGCGCCAGCACCGCCGCGCGCTTCTCGTCTTCGCTAGCTTCGCGCAGCGGCAGCAATTGTTCCCCAATCAAGTTGGAGAGCAAGGGCGGCTCCTGCGCCGCGGGCCGCGTGCCTCGCTGCGTGTCGATGAGCAGCGCCACCGTCTCCGCCAAATCGCCCGCCAGCCCGAAGCATTCGCTGGCCAGCCAGTCCGGCACTTGCGCGAAGGCGCAGCCCCAGGCCGCGAGCAGCCGCGGCGCCACCAGCCGCTTCAGCCGGCGGCCGGTGAGGAAGAAGAGCCCCCAGGCGGCGTCGGCCGCCGGCGCCTCGGCGAAGTACACCTGCATGGCGGAGACCTTGGCGTTGGTGGAGGTGGTGGCGTCGAGGGCATCGTAGAGGAGGGCAAAGCGCCGCATCAGTCGCCCTCTTCATCCAGCGGCTGGAGCGCGCCGATGGGCGCAGCGTCCACGCCCGACTCGCGCAGGTAGCGCACCAGCGCCTCGCGATGTCCGTGCGTCGCCAGCACGCGGGCCGCCCCCGTCTCGCGGATGGTCGAGAGCAGCGAGGGCCAGTCGGCGTGATCGGAGATGACGAAGCCGCGGTCGAACCCGCGCCGCCGCCGGGCGCCGCGGATGCGCAGAAGGCCCGAGGCGAAGCCGGATTCGAAGCTGCGGAAGCGCTTCATCCACGGCGTGCCCCGGGCGGTGAGGGGCGCCAGGACCAGCGCGCCGGCAAACTTCTTCTCCTCGCCGATGATCTTGGTAGGCAGGAGCGGGACGCCCGCGGCTCGATAGACCTCGCTCACCGCCTCGACGGCGCCGTGCGCGAAGGCGGGCCGGTCGGTCAAGAGCCGAAGCTCCGCCAGCAGCCGCTGCGCCTTGCCGAAGGCGTAGCAGAAGAGCAGCGACGCCTTGCCCCCGTTGCCCTCCCACCAGGCGAGGATGTCGCGGGCCACCGCGGCCGGCGGGTCCCAGCGGAAGAGCGGCAGCGCGTAGGTGGCCTCGGTGATGAAGACGTCGCAGCGCAGCGGCTCGAAGGGCGCGCAGGTCGGGTCGGGCTCGCGCTTGTAGTCGCCCGAGAGCACCCAGACGCCCTGCGCTCCCTCGACGCGCACCTGCGCCGAGCCGAGCATGTGGCCGGCGGGATGGAAGGAGACGGTGACCTCGCCGATGCGCCGCCGCTCGCCGTATGCGAGGGTCTCGATGGGCGCGTCGCCGAGGCGTCGGCGGATCAGCGCCGCCGTCTGCGGCGTGCAGAGGTACGACGACGAGCCCGGACGCGCGTGATCGCCGTGCGCATGCGTGAGCACGGCGCGCTCCACCGGTCCCGCGGGGTCGAGGTGGAACGCGCCGCCCGCGCAGTACAGGCCCTGCGCCGATTCGGCGATCATGCACCGACTCTAGATGGGCGCAGCCTCGCCCGTCTCGCCCGGCACCGCCGCGCGCGGCGCGCCGCCCGACTCCAGCTCCTCGGCGGCGTCCTCCATCACCAGGCCCAGATCCTCCAGCTGGTCCTTGGAGAGCAGCTTCTTCACCTGGGGAAAGAGGTCGCCTTCCTCCTCCTTCACGTGGTGCTCCACCTGCTCCTGCAGCACGGTGATCTTGGCGTCGAACTGCGCCTCGGCCGGATCCATGTCGAGCAGGTCGGCGATGATGCGCTTGACCGAGAGGTGCTCCTCCACCGCCTCCTGGAGCAGGTCCTCGGTGCGGGCGGACTTGGTGGCCGGATAGAAGTGCTTCTCCTCGATGGAGGCGTGGACCGCCAGGGCGTCGGCGATCTGCTCGAAGAGCTGGCGCTTGCTCTCGCCGCGGGCCTTCTCGCACTTCTTGAACAGCTGCTTTACTTCCTCGTGCTGGGTCTCGAGCAACTCGATGGCATCCATGGGTTCTCCTCAACGTCAAAAGGGTGTGCGGAAAGTTGAGGATCGAACGCGCCGCGCGCAATCGCGGGGCACGCCGGGCGGCTCGCTCGGCGGACGGCAGGGCGGATGGGGGCGCCGCGACATAAGCTTGAGCCGTGCTCCCTCAGATCGGCGCCGGCGAGTTCCTGAAGAAGTTCGCCCACCGCTTCGCGGACAACCGCGCCACCAACCGGGCCGCTGAGCTGGCCTACTATTTTCTCTTCGCCCTCTTTCCCTTCATCGCCTTCGGCGTGACCCTCGCGGCCTACCTGCCCACCCGCGGCGCCGTCGACGAGCTGCTCGCGCGGCTCGACCCGGTGATCCCGGAGGAGGCGGAGCAGATCATCCGCGCGCAGCTGACCGCTCTCTCCTCGCAGCAGCGGCCGCACTTCCTCACCTTTGGACTTGGGCTGGCCGTCTGGAGCGCCTCGCGCGGCCTCGATGCGCTGCGCAGCTCGCTCAACCACTCCTACGGCGTCAAGGAGTCGCGGTCCTGGTGGCGCATCCAGTTGCTGGCCATCCTCTTGACGGTGGTCACCTCGGTGGTGCTGCTCTTCGCCGTCGCCGGCATCGCGCTGGGCGGCACCGCGGGCCTCTGGCTCGCCACCCACCTGCACGTCGGCCAGTTTTGGCCGCTCTTCTGGGGCCTGCTCCGCTGGCCCATCACCACCGTCGGCGTGCTGCTCGTCTTCGCGGTGCTCTACTACTTCCTTCCCGACGTGAAGCAGGAGTGGCGCTTCATCACGCCCGGCTCCCTGCTCGGCACCGTGCTGTGGCTCCTCACCAGCTACCTCTTCTCCCTCTACGCCGATCACTTCGGCAGCTACGACAAGACCTACGGGTCCATCGGCGGCGTCATCGTCCTCATGACCTGGCTGTACGTCACCGGGCTGATCTTCATCGTCGGCGGCGAGCTCAACGCGCTCATCGAGCACGAATCGGCGGAAGGAAAGTCCAAAGGTGAACGCGCGCCCCACCTGCCGGGCTTCTTCGCCCGCTTCCGCCGCCGTCCACCAGCGGACATTCCTAAAAGCGCGACCTGATCGGGACCATCCGCCCGCTTGCACGCCCGCCTCCCGATGATCATCAATTGACTGCCCTGCCGCCTGAGTGCAATTTTCTCGGAGTCCCCATGTCTTGCTGCGAGATCGACCGCGAAATCGTTGGTAGCGTCGCCCGCTATCGCGTCACCGGGAAGTTCGAGGGTGCGTGCGCCTTCGACCTCGCCCACCGCATCGAGGGCGAGCCCCTCGGCGAGCTGACCCTGGATTTCTCGCAGTGCGATGAGTTCGTGGACTACGGCATCGCGGTGCTGGCGAGCACGCTGCTCTCCATCCCCGGAAAGCGCGTCCACCTCGAAGGCTTGCGCCAGCACCAGCTGCGGCTCTTCAAGTATTTTGGCGTCGATGCGGAGGAGCTGTTGCAGCGCGAGAACGACTCGGTCGTTCCCCACCCGACGGCACCCAGGCGCCCGAGCGAGGTCGCCTGATGGCGCGGCCGATCTGGAGCGGCTCGGTCAGCTTCGGGTTGGTGAGCGTGCCGGTGAAGCTCTTCTCGGCCACTTCTCCCAAGGAAGTGCACTTCCACATGCTGCACGACAAGGACTCGGCGCGCATCCAGCAGAAGCGGGTCTGCAGCAAGGACGGCCAGGAGGTCTCCTGGGAGCACATCGTCAAGGGCTTCGAGATCTCCAAAGGCCGCTATGTGACGGTGAGCAAGGAAGAGCTGGAGAAGATCCAGCCGCGGGCCACCAAGTCGATCGAGATCGAGGACTTCGTCGATCTCACGCAGATCGATCCCATCTACTACGAGTCCACCTATTACCTGGTGCCCGACAAGGGCGCGGGAAAGCCGTATGCGCTGCTGGTTGCGGCGATGCGGCGGACGGGCAAGGTGGGCATCGCGCGCTTCGTGCTGCGCACCCGGCAGTACCTCGCGGCGGTGCGGCCGCTGGGCAAGGCGCTGGCGATCTCGACCATGCTCTACGCCGACGAGGTGGTGGCGCAGGACGAGCTCGAGGGCCTGCCCGACGCGAAGCCCGGCGAGCGCGAGCTGAAGATGGCCGAGCAGCTGATCGGATCGCTCGACGCGAAGTTCGACATCGGCCGGTACCAGGACGACTACCGCGCGCAGGTGCTGGCGATGCTGGAGAAGAAGGCGGAGGGCGAGGAGATCACCTCTGCCGAGGAGCCGGAAGAGGCGCGCGGAAAGGTCGTCAACCTCATGGACGCGCTGAAGAAGAGCCTGGCAGCGGCCAAGGGCGGAGACGCCTCCGGCAAGGCGCAGGACGAGCCGCGCCACAAGCCGCAGCATCGGGCGGCGGCGCGCACGGCCGCGCGGCACCGGGCGCGGCGCAAGAGCGGATAGCTGGAAAGGAGCGGCGAGGTTCGCTCACCGCTCCTCTCCGTCGAACGGCATCAGACGACCGCGCTGCCGCGGCGCATGACGGCGAAGATCAGGCTGACGATCGCGAGCACCAGCAGGATGTGCACCCAGGCGCCCATCGACGCGCCCGACACCAGGCCGAGCACCCAGAGCACCAGCAGAATCACAGTAATGGTCCAGAGCATGTTTGTATCCCCCTTGATCGAGAAGGTAGTGCGCCCCGTCACGCGGCGGGAGCATCCTGCCCTCCGGCCGGGCGAGCAGGCGGCTGGCGGACCGGAGGTTCCGACTCGTGCGAAGCTGAAGGCGTGACCTTCGACTGCCAATCCTGTGGCGCGTGCTGCTGCAACACCGACGAGAACCGCGCGGAGGAGTACGTCGACTACGTCGAGGTGAAGCCGCGCATGCTGCTCTTCCGGCGCCCGGAGCTGTTGCGCAAGCTGACGGTGCTCAACCACCTGGGCGAGCGGCACATGAAGCTCACCGGCGAGGAGCAGCGCTGCGTCGCCCTGGAGGGAAAGCTGGGCCAGCGCGTCTCCTGCACCATCTACGAATTGCGACCGGCCTCCTGCCGCATCGTCAAGCCCGGCTCGAAGGAGTGCCGCCGCGACCGCCGCGAGCGCGGCATTTCCGGAGCCTAGCGGGAGCGTCTCATGATCCTACACATCGGCGGGTCGATGTCGGACCCCTCTGATGTGCTGGGGGCATGAAACGAACGAGACCTGTGCTACGGCTTCGGCCGTTGTCGGAGGAATTTGCCGGGGCGGAGCTCGGCGACGAGCGGCTGAAT
>JANXXR010000019.1 GCA_025350525.1 Deltaproteobacteria bacterium | reverse complement strand
GTCGGGAGCAGGGTTTTGCCATTGAGGTTGGCCGACCGACTCGGCTGGTTCACCCTGTCGAGGTTGGCTTCCTTGGCGACTTCGCGGTGCCGCAATCCTACAGGTACTTGGACGGCGGTCGGTTTGCTCGCGTGCTGGCGAGAGGGAATCGGAAGGCAGCGTAGTGCTGCGCACGCACCGGCTCGGGTAGCGCGGTGCAGCCGCCCGCGCCGTCCCGAAATGGTGCCTTGGGCTGCTCCAATAGCTCCCCACTGGCGGAAGCCGGTCAGCAGGGGGCGGTCATGTTGGGTACTTCCGGTACTCCGACCTTGTAGTTGGTGACTCGGGGGACTGGTCCCCAAAGACGCTAGCTCAGCCATAGAAGCAGTCGTCGCACAGCGGCTTGGCGAATGACGTGCTCTCTTTCCGCCCGCACTCGTGACAGAAATTCTGTTTCGCTGTGGGTGAGCCTCGTGCGCTGAATGCTGGGTAGCACTCCCGGCAGAATGGTTTGGCATCGTCCAACTCGATCTCCGTGCCACATCGGATGCAACACCCCTCAAGAATCGCCTTGCTCGTTCGCTTCCGGGTCTGCGGAGCACCGCGAGCGACCAGCGTCGGTTTTGAGTGGCCTGAGTCCGACTCGGTGGTAACAGCAGGCTCGGCCTTTTGCTGCTTCCAGACGCGGATCAAATCTCCGTAGGCTTCGGTGCCCGCCGCGAGCCACATGCCCACTTCGATACTGTTGTTCATCGAAGCATCGGTCAGGTTCAGCGACGTGACGAGCGCTGCCTTCTCGGACACGTACATCTTTGCGTGAAGGTCTTTCAGCAACCTGACTTCCAACCCTTTCGCTTGGAGCTTCGGGAGCAGATCCGACTTCATGACGAAGTTGCGCTCGTCGGGGCAGTCACGACCCACGAGCGTCACTTTCACCGTCTTCTTGTCGAGCGCGTCGTCCAACGCCCGATACAAGTCGCGCAGTTTGTCTAGCGAAACGTAGGGGCTGATCAGAAGCAGCCGTCGCTCAGCTTGATCGATCAACTCGTAGAGTCGAGCGACGGTTTCTCGCTTGTCGAGGATCTCAACCTCTAGCACCTGCGCCACTACTTCGGCCATGAACCCTCCGCGTTTGCTGCATATGCATCCTCGCGGAGGTTCAAGCAACGACCAAGACTTTTCAGCCTTTGGGCTAGCCTTCCTCCAACCACCCGGTTCTGATCGCGTAGTCCAAGAACCGCACGTTCGGCTTGGGTCCGTCGCCCCGCTGAACAAAGTGGAGTACATCGAGGATCTGCTCGCGCGTCGCTTGGCCGCCGTTGATGCGCAGGACTTCCTTCACTGCTCCCCACGCCGCAACATTGTGAGGGACTTCGGGCGCAAGCTCTGCTCCTTCGATTGTCACTCTCAGCATCGGCAGTCCTGCCTACAGGGTTCGGGGATCTAACATCGACCGCATCGTCGCCTCGGCATGCCGGACCACCTCGGGTGGCAAGCTGTCGATCCAGCGGCGTAGCTCCACCCGCTCAGCGTCGGTTGCCAACGGCTGGATCTCAATCTCGCTGATGCCGCCTTCGTGGCGGCACTGGAGCAGCCACACGTCCGCTTCGATCTGCTTCAAGCCCTCGACGTAGAAGCGGGTGTGCCCGGCGAAAGGCATCTCGCTCTCGGGAGACAGGTACGCAAATCGGGCAGGGTCGACGAACGCCGTGATCTTGGCATCGCGCTCAAGGCGCTCTGCACGAGAGAGACGACTACGCGGTTGGGTTCATGCTGCGAATGTAGCTAAGCCGGTGGGCTCCTAGGTCGTCAGCGCCCTTGCCACCGTGCTCTTCGGCACCTTGAGTGCCACCGCGATCTGCCGCAACGATCTGCCCTCGGCGCGCATGGCCTTCACACGCGCGAGCCCGGCTTCATCGAACCGCGAGGGCCTCCCCCACTTCCTGCCCTCAGCCTCGACCCGCTCGCGCGCCGCGCTGATCCTCTCGTTAATCGCAAGCCGTTCCATCTGGCTCGCCCATGAGAGAACCGCCAGCACGATTTCAGCGGCAGGGCCGTTCAGGTCAAAGCCATCCGCGATGCTCACCACGTCACAGCCGTGCTGGCGTAGCTCCTGCACGACTTCCAGCGTGTCGCGGATGCCGCTGCGCGTGAGGCGGTCAAGCCGGTACACGTAGAGCTTGAAGATTGACCCTGCCCGTACGTCGGCACGCACCCGGTCAAGCTCAGGCCGGGCGAGAAGCTTCCCGCTGCGCTTCTCAGAGCGCCAGTCCGTAATCTCGTCCCCGCGCGCCTTCGCTGCCCGCTCGATGGCGTGCCGCTGCGTAGACAGATCTTGCGCCCGGCTGGACACGCGGCAGTAGGCGGCGACAGTCATGCTTGTATTTGTAACACAAATGCTGTACATTGTCAATCCATGGATCGTGACGACGTGCTCAACGTGAGAGTGCCTTCTGACTTGAAGGAAGCGCTCAAGAAGGCTGCTGAGGCTGACGAACGCAGCGTGTCCACCATGACGGTCAGGATCTTGAGGGAATGGCTGCAACAGCAGGGCTTCCTTGAACCGGTGGATGGCATGGTGGCGAGGAAGGGGAAGAAGTAGCCACCCCCTCTCATGATCCTACACATCGGCGGGTCGATGTCGGACCCCTCTGATGTGCTGGGGGCATGAAACGAACGAGACCTGTGCTACGGCTTCGGCCGTTGTCGGAGGAATTTGCCGGGGCGGAGCTCGGCGACGAGCGGCTGAAT
>JANXXR010000015.1 GCA_025350525.1 Deltaproteobacteria bacterium | reverse complement strand
CGCCGACGTTGCCTTGCCCGGCGACGAGATTGCGGCCCACCACCCGCAGCGTGGCCAGGTCGCGGCTCTCGTACTGCACGCCGCCGGTGGTGGTGGAGGTGAGGTCGCGGTCGGTCGGCTGCCAGTTGTGCAACAGGTTCGCGCCCAGGTTGTAGTTGAGGTTGGTGGTGGTGGCGAAGAGCGAGGTGCCCGGCAGACCCAGGGAGGGCGCCCAGTAGAGCGAGGTGGGGAAGAGGAGATCGTTCTCCTGGTTGAAGCGATCGATGCCGCCGTTGGCGAGGAACTCGAGCCGCTGGTCGCCGGTCTCGAAGAGCCGCAGCGTCGAATCCACCGAGCTCAGGATGCGCCAGACGCTCTCGTCGTTCTTCATCAGCGCCGCGGTCTGCAGCGGGTTGTCGTCGTTGCTGGAGAAGGGGTTGTGCGGATAGGTGCCGTCGGCCTTGCGGCGCAGGTCGTAGAAGTTGGGGATGAAGGGGACCACGATGTAAAACGACGTGTTGGTGTTGTCGTTGTTGACGATGCCGCGCGACGCGACCGAGTGGATCAGGTACGAGTTGACGCTGACCTTCCAGATGTCGCTCAGGTCCTTGCCGATGTTGAGGCGCAGCGACTGCTTCTGGTAGCCGGTGTTCGCGATGATGCCCGGATCGTTTTTCACCGACCCGGCGATGTAGTAGCGCAGCCCGCCTTCGCCGCCGCCGTTGATGCTGAGGATGCTCTCGCTGGCGAGGTCGTGGCGGCCGGCCAGGTCCTTGTCATGGTCGTAGGTGACGCCGGCCTTGTAATAGGGGCGCGCGGGCTCGCCGAAGGCCTTGACCGCGTCTTCCACGTTGTTGAAGGTCCGCGCGCCCAGCTCGTTGGAGAGCGCCGAGACGCCGAACCGCTGGATGAAGTCGATGCGCGGCGGGCCGGGCGTTCCCTTGCGGGTGTTGATGATGACCACGCCGTTGGAGGCCTTGGCGCCGTAGATGGCGGCGGCGGCGGCGCCCTTGAGCACCTCGATCGACTCGATGTCCTCGGCGTTGAAGTCAGCGATGCGGTTGACCAGCGAGTCCTGCTTCAGCGACTTGTTGGAGCCGGCGTCCGACTTGGTCACCGCCGAGATGCCGGAGGGAATGGCGATGTTGCTGACGAGGAGGCCGTCGAGCACGAAGAGCGGCTCGGCCTGGCCGTTGATGGAGGAGACGCCGCGCAGTCGCACCTGGGCGCCGCCGCCGGGGGCGCCGTCGTTGGACTGGATGTTGGCGCCCGCGACCTTGCCCTGCAGCGCCAGATCGACGGTCGGCGCCGAGACCTCGGTGAGCTGCTCGGCCTTGACCTTGGTGATGGCCACCGCGACGTTCTTGCGCCGCGTCCCGGAGGCGCGGCCGGTGACGACGATTTCTTCCTCGCCGGACTTGGGCGCCAGCGCCACGCGGGTCGTCTCGGTGCCGGGAGGAAGCGTGACCTCCTTGCTGGAGTAGCCGGCGGCTTCGACCGCGAGGACCAGCTCGGCGTCGGGGGCGCGGTCGAGCTTGAAGGTTCCGTCGGCGTCGGTGACCACCGTCTGCGGGGTGCCCTTGACGGTGATGGTGGCGCCGCCCAGGCCCTGCCTGGTGGCGGAGTCGGTCACCGTGCCCTTGACGGTGCGGCTTTGCGCGAAGGCGCCGGCCGAGACGAGGAAGAAGAGAACGGCCAGCAGGGAGGTGAGGTTGCGCCACCGCGGCATGAGTGCTCCCGGGTTCTGCGACGGGCTCAGGCTTGATCAGGCGAATGCGGAAAGTCCAGACCCATGCCGAACTTTCACAAAAGGCCACTGCGCGAAGGACGGCTCGGATCAAAGCGCGGCGGCGAGGCCCAGCTTCGGGTAGCCGAGCGACTCCGCGGCGGCGTCGCCGTAGAGGCAGGCGAAGAGGGTGGGAGCGTCGGCGGCGCCGAGCAGCGCGGCGGGCGGCGGCGGCTTTGGCGCGAGTCCGGCAAAGCGCAGCGCGTGGTGCTCCTGCGCGAGGCAGGCGCCCAGGGTCTTCGCCGCTCCGTGCTCGCGCTCCCAGTGCGCCCGCGCCACGGCCAGCAGCACCTCGCTGCGCGCGTGCCCTGCCGACGGCGCCTCGCTCGCCCAGAGCAGCGCCACCGCGAAGTCGCGCTGGTAGAGGGCGGCGGACTCGAAGCGGTGGGCGAAGTCGGTGGTGAAGCGGTTGGTCCAGCCGCCCGCGACGTCGTCGGCCAGCACCAGGCCGAGGCGCAGGCGTCCGGGAAGATCGGCCACGCGCGTCGCGGCCTCGGCCAGCGCCTTCTTCACCGTCTCCTCGGCGCCGGCAGCGAGCCACGCCTCGGCGGCGGAGAGGAGGTGCTGCTTGCCCATCGGGTTCAGGGCGGTGAGGGGAAGCGCTAGATCATCGCCGCCTCCGGTGAGCGCTGCGAGATAGCTGCGGAAGCGCTCCGGTCCGCGCGGCTGCGCGTAGAGCGCGCGGTGGATCTCCAGCAGCGGCAGGTGCTCGAGCAGCATCGGTCCTCAAACGCAGAGGGCGCCGATCCTCGCGGATCCGCGCCCTCGCGTGCTGACCTCGAGCCTGACTCAGCTGAGGTTGTCGTTGACGAGCTTGGTCATCTCGAACATCGAGACGGTCTTCTTGCCGCCGAAGACTTCGCGGAGGAGGTCGTCGGCGTTGATGTTCCGGCGCTCCTTCTTGTCCTGCAGGTCCTTCTTCTTGACGTAGGCCCAGAGCTTCTTCACCACCTCGGTGCGAGGAAGCGGCTTCTCGCCGACGATCTTGGCGAGCGCGGCCGAAGGCTGCATCGCCTTCATGAACGCGGCGTTGGGCTTGCGTGCGGTCTTCTTGGCGGCGGGCTTCTTGGCGGCTGCTTTCTTGGCGGCCATCGTTTTTCCTCCCAGGGGGGAGTCGGTCTCCCCTCGAAAACAGGCGCACTCTGACAGAGGAGGATCCTCGGCGTCCAGCGAATTTTCCCTCGGGGGATCGCATTCTCCCCTCTGAGCGACCAAAGTCCTCCTCTAGGGAGGCCGCCTGGAACGGGAAATCCTCAGCACCGACGCGCCTTCCCGGCGCAGCAGCACCGTCAGGCCGACGCCTTTGGGAGCCGCCCTGGGGAACCACTCCCGCTCCTGCTTTTCAGAGGCGAGGATGAGCGCTTCACCTCCGGGGAGGAGCAGATCGGCCGCCTCGTGAAGTTCCCGGGCGGCGACGGCGGGCCCCGCCCCGGAGGAGAGCTCGCCGGCCACCAGCGCGAAGCTCCCGGCCTGCAGGCCGCCTCTGGGAAAGAGCGACTCGCGCACCTCGACAGGCAGCCCCAGCGCCCGGGAGTTGCGGCGGAGGAAGGCGGCGTCGAGCAGGTCGCGCTCCTGTGCCACCACCGCCGACTGCGGAAAGCGCGACTTGAGGAAGAGCGGCAGCGCTCCGTAGCCGGCGCGGAAGACCAGCGCCCGCCCGGGGGCCGCGCGGGGCAGCGAGTCCGCCAGCACCGCCAGCGCGCGCTGGTGGGTCGGATCCTCCGAGGCGTCGTGCGGGCGCGAGAGGCGCAGGCCCATGAACTCCGTCTGGTCGCGGGCGTAGATCTCCTCGTCGGCGAGATCGAGCTGCGCGGCACCGGGCGCGAGCTCGTAGACATCGTGCCGCGGACCGCGCGCGAGGTGGCGCAGCCCTTCGAGGCCGAGCCCTTCGAGGACGGGGCAGAGATCGCGGATCACCACCGCGCGGGTGGTGGCGGCGAGGGCGCGCCCGCCTTCGAGCAGATGGCGGATGGCCCGGGGGCCGATGCGGGCGGGCACGTTGCAGAGTACCCAGTCGAAGCGCTGGCCGGCGAGGTCGCGGTAGCCCAGCCCCGGGCGCGCCTCGACGTTGCGCAGGCCCAGCGCCGCCGCGTTGTGCGCCGAGGCGGCGACCGCCAGCAGATCGCGATCGACCAGCAGGCAGCGCGCCTCCGGAAAGCGGGCCGCCACCGGCAGGCCGAGCGCGCCGTAGCCGCAGCCCAGATCCAGCACCGAGCGGGGCGCGCCCTCGGGCAGGTGCTGCAGGAGGAGCAGGGTGCCGTCGTCGATGCCTTGCGAGGCGAAGACGTCCCACGGTACCTCGAGGGTCAAGGTCTGCCCGAGGGCCTTCTCGACCAGCCGCCCGCGCGCGTAGGGGCCGAGCGCGGACCAGGCGGCTGCGCTGGGCAGAGGTAACTCGCGCCCGCCCGAACGCGCACCCGGACGTGAGCCCGAACGTGAGCCCGAACGTGAGCCTGGAAGTGAGCCCGCCCTCGCGCCCACGCTCGTCCCCGGACGCGCGCCCGCCTTCTGCCGCTTCACACCTTGCGCCGCTGCGCCGCCTCTGCCGCGCGCTGCTCCGCCTCGCGCAGCCCCGGCGGAAGCTGGCTGTCG
>JANXXR010000722.1 GCA_025350525.1 Deltaproteobacteria bacterium | reverse complement strand
CGCGGAGAGCTTGAGCTCCACCCGGGTAGCCCTCGCCTTCCGCACGTCCGCCAGTTTTGATACTTCGTCTACTTTGATCTCCGGCGACGGCTCGGCGCTGTCCTGCTGGTTGGCCTCGGCCCCGAACTTCTCCGCCATCCGCACCATGCCCTTGACCAGGACCGGCTCGTCGCCCTTGAGCAGCGCCTCGTACTTCTGCACCGAGTCGTCGTAGATGACCAGGTCGCGGGCGCCGGTGAGGTCCTCCAGCGAGGCAAAGGCGATGCGCTTGCCGGTCTTGGTCAGCCGCTCACGCCAGCCCTGCACGATGCCGGCGACGGCGACTTTTTCGAAGCCCTTGGCGTTGCCCAGGGAGGAGCAGGTATGGGTGGCGTAGCGCTTGACGTCGTCGGCGTAGCGGGCCAGCGGGTGCCCGGTGATGTAGAAGCCGATGGCCTGCTTCTCCAGCGCCAGGCGCTCGCGCTCGGTCCATTCGTCCTTGCCGAAGACGCGCTCCTCGGGCGCCAGGTCCAGGTTGGCCTTGGCGCCGCCGCCGAAGAGGCCGAACTGGCCCGACTCGCGATCCTTCTGCGCCGAGCTGCCCTGCTGCGCCGCCGCGTCGATGCACTCGAAGAGCGCCTTGCGCGCCTTGCCGGTGAAGTCGAAGGCGCCCGCCGCCACCAGCGCCTCCGCCGTCTTCTTGGTGATCTTGCGCATGTCGATGCGCGCGCAGAAATCGAAGAGCCCGGCATACGGCTTCTTGCGGGCGCCGAGGATGGCCTCGATGGCGCTCTCGCCCACTCCCTTGATGGCGCCGAGCCCGAAGCGGATCAATTGCTTGCCGGGCTTCTTCGGATCGGGAGCGACGCCGAAGGCGAGGTCCGATTCATTGACGTCGGGCTGCAGCACGTTGATGCCGTCGCCGCGCGCCTCGGCGATATAGGCGACCACCTTGTCGGTGTTGTCCTTCTCGCTGCTGAGCAGCGCCGCCATGAACTCGACCGGGTAATGCGCCTTGAGCCAGGCGGTCTGGTAGGTAATCAATCCATAAGCCGCCGAATGGGATTTATTGAAGCCGTATTCGGCGAACTTCTCCATCAGGTCGAAGATCTCGTTGGCCAGCCGGTCGGGCACCGCGTGCTGCTGGCAGCCCTGGACGAAGCCGCCCCGCTCCTGGGCCATCACCTCGGCCTTCTTCTTGCCCATGGCGCGGCGGAGCAGGTCGGCGCGGCCGAGGCTGTAGCCGGCCAGCACCTGCGCGATCTGCATCACCTGCTCCTGGTAAACGATGACGCCGTAGGTGTCCTTGAGGATGCTCTCCAGCATGGCGTGCGGATAGCTGACCCGCTCGCGCCCGTGCTTGCGATTGATGAAGACGTCGACCATTCCGGAATCGAGGGGCCCGGGGCGATAGAGAGCGCCGGCGGCGATGACGTCCTCGAAGACCGAGGGCTTGAGCTTCTTCACCATCTCGGTGAAGCCGCTCGACTCCATCTGGAAGATGCCCGCGGTGTCGCCGCGGGAAATCAATTCATAGGTCTTCTTGTCGTCGAGCGGCAAGAGCGCGATATCGACCTTCTCGGCCACCCGGCGGTTGATCAGCTTGACCGCGTCGTCGATGACCGTCAGCGTCTTCAGGCCGAGGAAGTCGAACTTGACCAGGCCCGCCAATTCGACCTCGTCCTTGGCGAACTGCGTGACCAACTCGCCGTTCTGCCCCTTGCAGAGCGGGACGTACTCCCAGAGCGGCTTCTCGCCGATGACCACGCCCGCCGCGTGCATGCCGGTGGAGCGCGTCAGCCCCTCGAGGGCGCGGGCAAATTCGATGATCTGCTTGAAGATCGGCTTCGACTCCTGGATCTGGGTGAGCTTGGGCTCGACCTCCAGCGCCTTGGCGATGGTGGCCGGGTGCCCGTCGATGAGGGTGGGGATGTTGCGGGTCAGCTCGTTGACCTCGGCGAAGGGCAGCCCCATGACGCGGGCCACGTCCTTGATGGCGCTCTTGGCCGAGAGCGCTCCGTAGGTGATGATCTGCGCGACGTTGTCCTTGCCGTACTTCTCGGTGACGTAGTTGATCACCTCGCCGCGGCGGTCCTGGCAGAAGTCGACGTCGAAGTCGGGCATCGAGACGCGCTCGGGATTGAGGAAGCGCTCGAAGAGCAGGTTGTAGGGCAAGGGATCGATATCGGTAATGCGCAAGGAATAGGCCACCAATGAGCCGGCGCCGGAGCCGCGCCCCGGCCCCACCGGGATGCCGTTGCGCTTGGCCCAGTTGATGAAGTCCTGCACGATGAGGAAGTAGCCCGAGAACCCCATGGAGAGGATGACGCCGATCTCCCGCTCGAGGCGCTCGCGGTAGAGATCGCCGTCGACGCGGCGGCCGGTCCGGGCGATCTCGGTGAAGCGCTGGTCGAGCCCTTCGCGGGCCCGCCGCTGGAGGTAGCTCTCCAGGGTCTCGCCCTCGGGCACCTGGAACTTGGGGAGGAACTTGCTCTTCAGATCGATCTCGACGTTGCACATCTGGCCGATGCGCCAGGTGTTGTGCACCGCCTCCGCCCACTCGGCGCCGACGCCGGTGACCGCCTCGAGGGCGCCGTACATTTCGGCGGGCGACTTGATGTAGAGCTCCTCGGTGTCGTGGCGCAGGCGCTTGGGGTCGTCGAAGGTCCGCCCCGAGGCGATGGCCATCAGCACCTCGTGCGCCTTGGCGTCGGTGCGCTTCACGTAGTGGCTGTCGGCGGTGGCGGTGCACAACACCTGGCGCATCGGCCAGATGTGCAACGTCGAGATCGATCTGAAG
>JANXXR010000695.1 GCA_025350525.1 Deltaproteobacteria bacterium | reverse complement strand
CCTGATCTTCCTGATCGCGCCGGTCGCGTACCTGATCTTCGGCAGGCACGTCTTCAACGCGCTGCCCCTGGCGGCGGTGGCCTACGGTCTACCGCACCTGATCCATTCGACGGCGGCGAACGTGCGCATCCACGGGCGCTTCCGGCATTCGTTCTGGTCGGAGGTCTACGAGACCTGCCTCGCCTTCTATACGGCGGTGCCCACCACGGTGGCCCTCTTCGCGCCGCGGGCAGGAACGTTCAACGTCACCGCCAAGGGCGGCCGCGTGGACGCGCCCTACTTCGACCTGCGCATCGCGGCCCCCTACCTCGTCCTCGCCCTCGTCAACCTCGCAGCCATCGCCGCCGGCGTCTACAAGCTCTCGAAGGGCGCAGGCGATCTCGACTCCCTGGCCATCAACGCCGCCTGGGCCGTGCACAACCTCATCATCCTCGCGGGCACCGTGGCGGCCGCCTGCGAGAAGCCGCAGATCCGCGGCGCCGAGCGCGTGCCGCTGAAACTCGCTGCCATGCTCCGCCTCGGCGATGGCCGCTCGGTCCGCTGCCGCACCCGCGATCTCGGCCGGGACGGCGCCGCCCTGCGCGTCGGCTCCTCGCTCCGCCTCGCCCACCGCGAACGCGTCTGGCTCTCGCTCTTCACCTTCGCAGAGGAAGTTCCCCTGCCGGCCGAAGTGTCCGGCAGCGCCGACCGCACCTTGCGGCTGCGCTTCGCGCCGCTCTCGCTCGCGCAGGAGCGCGCACTGACCCAGGCGATGTTTTCGAGGGCCGACGCCTGGCTGGGCTGGACCGACGGACACCGGCGCGATCGGCCGCTGCAGACGCTGGGCAGCATCGCCGCGCATGGGGCGCTGGGCCTTCTGCGGGCGCTGCGCCTGCCGACGCGGCGCGCGCCGGGACGACTGGTCCAGTCGAGGTCTGCGCCATGATCGCCCTGCTCCTGGCCGCCGCCGCCGGCCGATTCGTGGAGCTGGGGCCCAGCCCGGCGCAGCGCGAGGCGAGCGCCCCGGCGCTGGAGTTCCCCTTCGTCGCGCGCGCCGACGAGCACCTCACCGGCGCCACCGTCCGGCTGGCCTTCGACGCGCCCGCCGACGTCGAGGTGCTGGTCAACGACGAGCGGCTGGCGATGCTCTCCCCCGCGCGGGGCGCGCACGAGATCCCGGTCTCGCCGGCGCTGCTCGCCGATCGCAACCAGCTGACCCTGCGGCTGCGCGGGTCGCCGGGCCGTTGCGCCGCGCACCCGGGCGGCTGGCGCGGGCTGCGGTCCGCCGGGGTGGTGCTGGCGGCGGATCCGGTGCCGCTCCCCGACGAATTGGCGCTCTTGCCGTTGCCCTTCTTCGACCGCGGCTACGACACCCAGGCGGCGATTCCGGTGGTTCTCGCGCACCCGCCCACGCTCGCGGATGCGCAGACCGCCGCGGAAGCCGCGGGCTGGTTCGCCGTGGACGCGCCGATTCCGCTCTCGTTCGAGGCGCGCATCGGCGCCCTGCCCGACACCCGCGCGCTGGTGCTGGTCTCCTCCGCTGCGGACGCGACCCGCCTCGGCCTGCGCGCCCCCGACGGGCCGTCGGTCCGGATGGTGGATCATCCGCTGCACCCCGGCGGCAACGTCAAGCTGCTGGTCATCTCCGGGCGCACCGCCGCCGAGCTCCGCTCCGCCGTGGAGAGCCTGGCCTCGCGCGCCCAGCACCTCGCGGGCCCCGAGGTCCGGCTCCGCCCGCAGCCGCCGCCTCCTCCCGCGCCGCCCGACACGGCGCCGCGCTGGATTCCTTCCGACCGGCCGGTGCCGTTCTCGCAATATCCGCAGAGCGCGGTCCTCTCTCATGACGGCAGCGCACCGGCGACCTTGTCCGTCCGCTTCCGCATGCCGCCCGACCTCTGGATCTGGCCGGCCGAGTCGGTCGCGCTCGACTTGGGCTGGTCCACGCGGCTGCCCGGCGGCACCGCGCCCCCCAGGCTGGACGTCGAGATGAACGGCTACTTCCTCGCCACCCTGCCGCAGCAGGGAGGCCGCATGCGCCTGAGAATCCCGCGCGAGCACATGCGCGGGTTCAACCAGCTCCTCGTGCACGTGCGCTATCCCGATCAGGATCCCTGCGCCGCGGCCCCCGAGGGCGAGCCGCCCCATGTCGAGATCGACGGCGGCTCCGTGCTGCACATCGAGGGGCTGCGCCACTTTGCCAGCCTGCCCGACGTCTCGCTCTTCGCCTTCGACGGCTTCCCCTTCAGCCGCTTCCCCGATCTGGGCGGGACCGCGGTGGTGCTGCCCGGACAGCCCACCGAGCGCGAGCTCTCGCTGCTCTTCTCCATCTTCGGGCAGCTGGCGCAGATCGACGGACAGGTCGGAACCCGCGCGACCTTCGTGGCCGCGCCGGTGGCGGGCAAGGATCTTCTCGTCCTCGGTCCCCCGCCTCCGGGCTGGACGCTGCCCATCACCGCCGGCGGCCGGATCCAGGAGGGCGAGCCGCTCATCGATCTGCTGGGCGGAATCGGGCCGCTGCTCGATGCGCGGCGCGCCGCGGCGCTCTTGCAAGGCGCCCGCGACTGGGCCGCCATCGAGTCGGTGGAGTCGCCCCTCTCCCACGGCCGGACGGCCATCGTGGTGACCGGCGCGACGCTGCCGCCCTTCAGCGATTTTCTCGGCTACGCGCAGAGCTCGGGACGGACGGCAGATCTGTTGCTCCTCACTGCCGGCCAGCGCTACCTCTTCCGCCTGGGCGCGCGCTACACGAGCGGCGCGGTGGATCCCTGGACGCGGCTGCGCTGGTTCCTCGCCACCCACTGGATCGTGCTCCTGCCGCTGCTCCTCCTCGGGGCCCTCCTCCTCGCGCTGCAGGCCCGCGGTCTCTTCGCGCGGCAGATGCGGGCGCGGCTCGCGGCGGGCGCGCTGGCGTTGCTCCTCGCATCGGCGGCGCAGGCGCGCTGCGAAGGCAGCCCCGGCTGGCCGCACTGGCAGCGCTACCTCGAGACCTTCGTGTCGCACGACGGCCGCGTCATCGATCAGGACCGGACCACCTCGGAAGGCCAGGCCTACGCGCTCTTCTTCGCGCTGGTGGCCAACGACCGCGCGCTCTTCGCGCACCTCCTCGACTGGACCGCGGACAACCTCGCGCACGGCGACCTCGCGCACCGCCTGCCGGCCTGGAGCTGGGGCCAGCGCCGCGACGGGAGCTGGGGAACGTTGGACGAGAACTCCGCCAGCGACGCCGATCTCTGGCTCGCCTATGATTTATTGGAGGCGGGGCGCCTCTGGTCGGAGCCGCGCTACGACGCCCTCGCCCGCCGCCTGCTCGCCACCATCGCCGCGCGGGAGGTCAAGGACCTTGACGGCCTCGGACCGATGCTGCTGCCCGGCGCCGAAGGCTTCACCACCGGGCGCGAGGTCCGGCTCAACCCCAGCTACCAGCCGCCGCAGCTTTTGAAGCGCTTCTCGGCCGCGCACCTCCCCGGACCGTGGAGTGGAATCCTGGCCAGCGCGGAGAAGATGCTGCGCACCATCGGCACCGTGGCTCCCGATTGGGTGCTCTACGCGCCGCAGCGGGGCTTCGCGCCCGACGCCAAGACGGGTGCGACCGGCAGCTACGACGGCATCCGCGTCTACCTCTGGTACGGCATGGAGCCCGGCGATTCCGGACCCCGCACCTTGCCGGCAAAGCTCGACGCCCTGCCCGAGCGCATCGATGCCCGGACGCAGCAGAAGAGCGGCACTGCGCCCATCGGCTTCTACGGCGCGCTCCTCCCGGGGGCCGACGCGCCGGGCCGGCGCCTCATCGAGGAGCGGCTCGCGGCGGCCGATCGCGGCGGCCTCTACGGCGAGCCGCCCAGGTACTACGACCAGAACTTGATCCTCTTCGGGCGCGGCTTCGTGGAAGGCCGGTTCCGCTTCACTCCGGACGGCGCGCTTGCACCGGCATGGGAGAAACAATGTCTCGGAAGCGCGCGCTGATCGCAATCCTCTTCGTGGCCACGGCGGCCCTCGGCGACGAGGTGGTCTCGGGCCTCGCGCGCAACGCCTGGTATTGGCAGGCGCGCGCCCGCTCCGACAAGGCGGAAGAAGCCTGGAAGCAAGTGCTCGAAGCGGCGCCCGACCAGCCCGACGCGCTGGCGGCGGTGGGCGGATTCGCTGCCCGCGCCGGGCGGCTCGACGAGGCCCGCAAGGATCTCGCCCGGCTCGAGAAGGCGAGCCCCGGTCACCCCGACGTGCCGGTCCTGCGCCGCCAGATCCAGCTGGGGACGAGCGCAGGCCCGCTCTTGTCGCAGGCGCGCAAGCTGGTGCACGAAGATCACGCCGCGGAGGGAGCCGCGAAGTACCGCGAGCTCTTCGGCGACGCCGGACCGCCGGGAGATCTGGCGCTCGAGTATTACCAGACCATCGGCGGCGCGCCGGGCGGCTGGCAGGAGGCGCGCGATGGGTTGCGGCGGCTGACGCGGCGGGCGCCCGCCGAAGCACGCTACCGGCTGACGCTCGCGAAGCTGCTCAGCTACCACGAGGACACGCGCCGCGAGGCCATCGCGATGCTCTCCGCGCTGGCGCGCGATCCGGCGGTGGGCGGCGAGGCGCAGGCCGGCTGGCGACAGGCGCTCCTCTGGCTCGTGCCCGGCGACCGCGATCTGCCCTTGCTCCGCGCCTGGCAGAAGGGACATCCCGGCGACACCGAGGTCGCCAGGCACATCGAGCATGCGCGCACCGCCGGGACGCTCAAGGAAGGTTTTGCCTCGCTGGACCGGGGCGACCTGCGCTCTGCCGAGCAGCGCTTCCGCAGCGCCGGCGAGGATCCGGACGCGCGGCGCGGGCTCTCGCTCATCGCCGGGCGCCGGCTCGCCGAGATCAAGAAGGCCGGCTTCGCGGCGCTGCAGCAAGGCGAGCTGGAGCGGGCCCGGCAGCTCTTTCGCAGCGCGGGCGACGACGCCGACGCCCGGCTGGGCCTGGCCCTGGTCGACCAGAAAGAGGCGCTGCTCGCCATGAGCTCCCAGGACTTCCCGCGCGCCCGTGCCCTGCTCGAAAACGCGCGGCAGCTCGCGCCCTCGCGCCGCGACGTCTGGGAAGCGCCGCTGCAGAGCGCCGTCTTCTGGCAGCGGATGCGCGATGCCCGACAGGCGCGGGCCGCGGGCCGCGAGCCCGAGGCGGAGGCGCTTTACCAGCAGGCCGGCGAGGCGGCGCCCAAGGCCGAGCGGTGGCAGGTGGATCTGGCGCTGGGCGATCTCTACCTCGCCCGCAAGGACGCGCGCGCCGCCGAGGCGCGCTATCGCGAGGTGCTGGCCGCGGTGGCCGATCAGCCCGAGGCGCTGCGGGCGCTGGCCGTCCTCCTCGTGCGGCAGCAGCGCTTCCAGGAGGTGCTTCCGATCAACGACCGCCTCGCCCGCGCCGCGCCGGGCCGCGCTTTTTCGCAGGGCTGGCTGCAGGCCGAGAGGCTGCGCAGCGAGGCCTGGCGGGCTTCCGCGGCCCAGGACTTCGACAGCGCACGCAAGAAGCTGCAGGAGGCGCGGCAGCAGGACCCATCGAACCTGTGGGTGCTGCACGATCTTGCGGGCGTGCTCCTCCAGCAGGGCGCGACCGGGGAAGCGCAGCCGCTGGTCGCGGAGCTGCTCCGCGCCGCGCCCGAGCTGCCCGAGGCCCGCACGCTCCAGGCGCGGCTGCTGGTCGCGCAAGGTCGCGACGCCGAGGCGCTCGAGGTGCTCTCCTCCGTGCCGTCGCGCGATGCCGCGGTGCTGGCCCTGCGGCGCAGGCTGGAAGTGCAGGTCCGGATCCCGCAGCTGTTGGCCCTGGCCGACAGCGGCCAGCGCGCCGATGCGGAGGCGGAGCTCGCCGCGCTGGAAAGGGATGCGGGCGGAGAGCCCGACCTGGCGGCGCGCCTCGCCCTCGCCTGGTCGAAGCTGGGCGCGAGCGGGCGCGCGGTGCAGCTGATGCAGGACGCCATCGCCAAGGCGCCGCTCGCGGCGCGGGGCGCGCGCCTGCAGCTGGCGGGAGCCCTGCTGCAGGCGGGCGACGATGCGCAGGCGGCCCGGCTGCTGGAGGGACTCGAGCGCGGCGCGCAGCTGACGCAAGAGGAGCTGCGATCGCTCGGGAACTTGCGCGTCGCCCTGGCGGTGAGGAAGGCCGATCGGCTGCGCGCCCAGGGCGATGTCCCGGGCGCGCTCACCGAGCTGGCCTCGGCGCTCCAGCAGGCGCCCGGGGACGCGCGGCTCCTCTCGGCGCAGGCGCGCACGTTGGAACCGTCGGATGGCTCGCGGGCCCACGCCCTCTACCTGGAAGTCCTGCGCGCCATGCCTGGCGACCAGGATGCCCTGCGCGGCGCCGCGGACACGACCGGCGACGTGGACGAAGCGCACTCCCTCGCCGCCGAGGCGGTCCGCCTTCATCCCGAGGATCCCCGCGCCTGGGAGTTGCTCGGGCGCACCGAAGAGAGGGCCCTGGACGACGGCGCGGCCATGAGCGCCTACCAGCGCGCGCTGCGGATCGAGGACACGCCGGTCTGGGCCTCGCTGCAGCCCGGCATCTCGGGCGCGCCGCTCGGGGAAGGCAAGCCGCAGGCGGCCGCGGCCGTTCCCGACCCGCTCCGCCAGCAGCTCGCCCGCGACATGCAGCGGGTGCAGGACCGCCACCGGCCCGCGGTCGACGGCGGGTTCGAGCTGCGCCAGCGGTCGGGCGAGCCCGGCTTGAGCCAGCTCTCCGAGCTGCGCGAGTCCATCGAGGCGATGGCGCCCCTGGGCTATTCGGCGCGGGCCACCCTGCGCATCACCGAGGTGCAGGTCGATCCCGGCGACCTCGCCGCCGCCGCGGCGCCGCGGTTCGGCAGCGGCGGCAGCATCTCCGCCTCGCCCGGCGGCCTGGCCGGCACCGAGCTGCAGGCCGCCTTCGAGAGCAAGCACGTGGTCGCGAACCTCGGCACCACGCCGCTCGGCTTCCCCATCTTCTGGCTGCTCGGGGGAGCGGGGCTGCGCGCTTCGGCTGGGCCTTTCTCCATCGCGGCAGGCGTCTCGCGCCGCAGCGTGAACGACAGCCTGCTCTCCTGGGGCGGCGCCACCGACCCCAGGAGCGGCTCGCACTTCGGCGGCGTCGTCCTCGACAGCGCGCGGGTGGACCTGGGCCTGTCGGGAAGCCTCGGCTCCCTCTACGGCTACGCCGAAGGAGGACGCATGATCGGGCTGCGCGTCGCCGACAACCAGCGCGGTGCGGCGGGCGTGGGCGCATCGCTGTCCTTGTACGACGGCGACCTCGGACAGATCGGCGCCGGCCCCACTGCGTCGCTGGCCGCCTACCAGCGCAACCTGCGCTTCTTCACGCTGGGGCACGGCGGCTACTTCAGCCCGCAGCGGTTCCTGCACGGCGGCCTGGCGGTTCGCTGGCGTCACAACGGCGCCTTGCGCTGGGACGTCCGCGCCGAGCCCGGCTACGATTTCTACGAGGAGGCGCACGAAGCCGTCTTCCCGCTCTCGCCGGACGGGCAGCTCTATCCGGGCCGCTCGAGCGGAGGCGCCTCCTTCAACGGCAGCGCTTTCCTCGGCGTAGGAATCACCCGCGACCTCGAGCTGGGCTTCACCGCCGCGGCCCAGCGCGCACCCGAATTCCAGGAGGTCCGCGCCGGTGTCTCGCTGCGTTTCGGCGGGCACTGAGCTTTTTTGTTGAATGCGCGACAGGGCCAAGGTCGCGCGCTGCCGCCTCGTACCTGCGTCCACATCGTTGGTTCAGGTCCGGACAGGGGGTCCGCGACGGGTGGGGGGTTGGTATGGGGCGGATGGGGTTGGGGGTCTTGTTGGTGGGCGCGCTCGCTTGCACTTCGGTGCACATGGTCCAGCGCGACGGTTGCTGGCTCAAGAAGACGGAGACGACGCTGGGCGGGTCGCGCGAGGAGCTTGGCTTCTGCCAGAAGCCCGAGGCGGCGCCGGCGGACGATCGGATGTCGCGGCTGGTGCAGGAGTGCATGGCGCAGGCGGATTACCGCTGGCAGAACCGGGCGCTCGCGGCCTGGGGCCGGGGCGAGCCGATTCCGGCGCAGGACACCGACAACGCCACCGCCAGGACCTGCATGAGCCAGGCCTCGGCGGCGCTGGGCCTCGAGGCGGAGAACGGCATGCTGCGCTCGCGGCTGGCAGAGCTGAGCCAGGATCGCGAGTCGCTCAAGATGACGGCGGCGGAGGACCGCGAGTTCTTGCACCAGAGCAGCGACAAGCTGGTGACCGCGCTGGGCGAGGCGGCGAAGAAGCCCGCGCCCAACGCCACCGCGACGGCCACCAGCACCGGGACGGCGAAGAGCGACTCGCCCGCGCCGGCCGCGCCCACGGTCGTCATGGCGCCCCAGCCGGTGGTGATGGCGCCGCCCGCAGTCACGGTCAACACGCCTGCGCCGGTAATGATGCGGTCGCCGCGGCGTCTGCCCTCTGGCGCGGCCGCCTGCGGCGTGAAGCGCAAGCCTGCCGAGAAGAAGGTGGCCAAGGACGCGCCCGACTGCGAAAAGGCGTCGGAGCCGGAGGCGCAGCCGGCCACCGCGTCGGCCTCGCCGCGGTGAGGGCAGGCCAGACGCGGGTCAGGGGACTGATTTCCAGATCGGCGCCGCGAGGACAGGCGCTTCCTTCCAGGTCCCCGGACGCAGCCGGCCCATGGCGGCGCGCACGGCGGGAGCGTGGTCGGCGCAGAAGTGGCGGGGCCGCAGCGCGCCGTCGTTGAAGGCAAACCGGGCGATGGCCGGCTGCCCGCAGCGTGCGCCCGCGACGCGGGCCTGACAGCGCGAGGGAGGCAGCTCTTCGGGCGGCATGGCTTCTCGACGATAGCAGCGCCCCCGCCGGCCGGAGCCCCGCGAAACAGTTGCAAACAAGATCGTCACATTCGGCAATGTGCGGCGATCTGGTAGGAGCGCAGCCGGGCCGCGTGATCGAACATCTGCCCCGCGACGATGATCTCGTCCGCGCCGGTGCGCCGGGCAAACTCCTCCAGCCACCGCGCCACCGTCTGCGGCGAGCCGATTGCGGCGCAGGCGAGCACCTGGTCGAGGATGGCGCGCTCCTGGAAGTTCCAGTGCAGATCGCGCGACGGCCTGGGCAATCGCCCCGGACGGCCCGTGCGCAGGTTGACGATGGCCTGCTCCACCGAGGTGGCGAGGTAGCGCGCCTCCTCGTCGGTGTCGGCGGCGATGACGTTGACGCCGGCCATGACATACGGCCGCTGCAGCTGCGCCGAGGGGCGGAACTCCGAGCGGTAGATCTCGATGGCGGGCATCAGCTGCGCCGGCGCGAAGTGCGAGGCGAAGGCGTACGGCAGCCCCAGCGCCGCCGCCAGCTCGGCGCCGTAGAGGCTGGAGCCCAGGATCCAGAGCGGCACCTCCAGCCCCGCGCCGGGCACCGCCAGCACCTGCCCGGGCTTCGGCTCCTGGAAGTACGACTGCAGCTCGAGGACGTCCTGGGGAAAGGCGTCCACGTCGCCGTCGAGGGTGCGGCGCAGCGCGCGGCTGGTGAGTCCGTCGGTGCCCGGCGCGCGGCCGAGGCCGAGATCGATGCGCCCCGGAAAGAGCGACTCGAGCGTGCCGAACTGCTCGGCGATCACCAGCGGCGCGTGGTTGGGCAGCATGATGCCGCCCGCGCCGACGCGGATGCGCGAGGTGCCGGCGGCGAGGTGGCCGATGACGACCGCGGTGGCGGCGCCGGCGACGCCGGCCATGCCGTGGTGCTCGGCGACCCAGTAGCGGCGGTAGCCCCACTCTTCGGCGTGGCGAGCGAGATCGAGCGAGCAGCGGAGAGCCTGTGCGGCGTCGGCGCCCTCGACGACGGGAGCGAGATCGAGGACGGAAAGCGGGACCATGGAGGTGAGATGCGCAATTCCTGCGATCGGCGCAAATCCTGCCGGGGACCGCCAGACCGCCTCGCAGTGAGAGCAAGGTGGCATGGGTCACTGCACAACCTCCTCTCGGTTGCTTCCCGAAAGGACGACGTCGTGAAGATCCGAATGCTGTTTGCAGTGATGTTCGCGGCGCTCCTGCCGCAACTCGCCCGGGCCGATGTGCCCGTGGCCAAGAACGACGACGGGCAGCTCAACGTCGGCGCGATGATCCAGACGCTGGGGTTCGGGCAACAAGTAAACGACCCCTACCGCAACGACGCGCGCGCCTACCTCTTCATCAAGGAAGCGCGCCTGCGCTCCAGCGGCAACTACGGCGACTTCACCTTCAGCGGCTCACCTACTCCGGCAACTCGCAGTTCCTCGAGCGGTCGATCGACGACCTGGGCTTCCGCATCGGCCGCGACGTCGGCGCCGCCCTGACCTTGTTCCCCGGTCCCTTCACCTTCATCGCCGGCATCTTCACCGGCGGCGGGCGCGACGTGCCTCCGCAGCACTACCTGCCCGAGAACCTGGGCGTGCCCCAGCTGGTCGCCCGCCTCGGCGTCGGCAACCTCGACGACGACCCGTACATGCTCAAGAACGAGACCACCACCGACTCGATCAAGAGCGCCTTCTTCGTCAACGCCATGTACACCAAGGACTCGGACATCGGGCACTCGACGGTGCTGAACGTGAAGCTCGTCGACAAGTCGATCCTGCTCAACTCCAACTGGAACCCGTACATCGGCAAGGGCCCGCTGAACCGCGGCGAGTGGTGGCAGATGGGCGCCGACGCCGCCGTGCGCGCGCCCTTCGTGGGCGGCACCACCGTCACCGCCGAAGCCGAAGTGAACTGGGCCGGCTACTCCAACAACTACGGCGTCGTCCACATCGCCGGCGCCCGTGCCCAGGCCGGCATCGCCTACAAGCCCTTCGAGCTGGCGCTGCGCTACGCGGTGCTGGTCCCCGACAAGGGCTTCCGCTCCGGCGCGGCCTTCGTCACCGGCACGCAGCCGATGCAGGAGGTGACCCCCAGCGCCACCTGGTACCTGCACGGCCAGGGACTCAAGCTGGTGGCCGACCTGCCCATCCTCATCCACACGCCCGTCATCACCGAGAAGAACGTCGGCAGCTACCTCGGCGTCGAGCTGCCCGACCAGACCGCGGTGCTGGCCAGGGGCGGGACGGTGGGCCGGCAGACGGTGGTCGAGGCGCGGCTGATGCTGCAGGCGGCCTTCTGATCATGACGACCCTGCTCGCCCTGGTCTTCGCCCGCCTCGTGGTCGCCCAGGGCCAGCTCGTGGTCGCGCCCGAGAGCCGCCTCTGGATCGAGGGCGACTCGAACTTCAAGTCCTGGAGCTGCGAGGCGCAAAAGGCCGAGGCGGCGGTGGACCTGGGCAAGCCGGCCTTCTCGGTGCAGGTCCCCGTCGCGGGCTTTCACTGCAACGAGGATCTGCTCGACGGCAAGCTCCGCGAGGCGCTCAAGGCCGACCGCTTCCCGGAGATCTCCTTCTCGCTCGAGTCGGAAGAACGCATTCCCGGCGCGCCGCTGCGCATGCGTCTCACCGGATCGCTGACGCTCGCCGGACAGACCGGAACCGTCACCTTCCTCGCCGAGGTCACCCCTGCTCCCGGCGGAGCCTTCGTGGCCCGCGGCAGCGTCCCCGTCCTCATGTCCAGCTACGACGTCGACCCGCCCAGCGCTATGCTGGGTCTGGTGAGGGCGGCGGATCTGGTGACGGTGAACTTCGAGATCCACGCCTCACTGGCCACCGGCAGGCGGCTGTCGCGGGGAGACCGCTAGCTCGACACGGCCCGCGCACCCTGCGCCGGCCCATCCGCAAACTACCAGGAGAACACCATGCTGAACCTCATCGCGCTGCTCGTCGCCGCACCCTTCACCCTCGCGCCGCAGAGCAAGCTCTTGCTCCACGGCGACTCGAACCTCCACGAGTGGGACTGCACCGTCCCCCTCACCCGGTCCTCGGTGGAGATCGACAAGACCTCGCCCGCGCTGGTGCGCTCGCTGACCCTGCAGATCGCGGTGGCCGGCATCGAGTGGGCAACGACACCATGAACGGCAAGCTGCGCGACGCGCTGGACGCGGAGAAGCACCCCACCATCGACTACCGCTTCGACTCCGCCGACCGCCATCCCAGCGACGGCCTCAAGCTGAAGACGCTGGGCACGCTCACCGTCGCGGGCGTGCCGCGCGGCGTGACCTTCACGGTGGACGCCGCGGTCGAGGCCGACGGCTCGGTCATCGCCATGGGGACCATTCCCCTGATGATGCACGAGGTCGGCGTCGAGCCGCCCACCGCCTTGCTCGGCATGCTCAAGACCGCCGACCGGGTGACCATCAAGTTCGAGCTCCGCGCCGTCCCCGCTGCCGCGACCGTTCCGCACGCCTAGGAACGTTTGACCCCTGGAGCCTCGCGCCCCCGCCGGCGGGATGCGGGATGCTGGATGCGGCCTGCAACTGCTACACTCGCTGTCCAATGTGGGCCCTGATCGTCGAGCCGGATAGCGCCCGCGCGGCGCAGTACAGCTACCTGGCTGAGCACTTCGGTTTACAGCCGTCGGTCGCGCGCACTGCCGAAGAGGCCTTTTTCGCGGTGCAGCGACTGAGACCGCTGGCGTTGATCCTCGTGGAAGTGGGCCTTCCCGATGACAGCGGACTGAAGCTGCTGGGAAAAATTCGCGAAACCGTGCCGGTGGGACAGGCGCCGGCGATCGTCCTCGCCGATTCGCGGGAAGGCTACGACGCTGCGGCGCGCTCCATGATTCCGCTCGGAATCACCGGCCTGCTGGCGCACTCGCACACCATCAGCAGCCTCGAGAAGGCCATCGACCGCGCGCTTCAGGGAGCCCATCCCTCCGAACCGCCGCCGCGGGCGCCCGATGATCTGCCCGACCGCGTGAACACGCCCTCCATTCCCATCCCGGACCATCTCGGTTCGCACCCTCTGGTGCAGCAGCTCGCCTCGCTGCCCGGCCTCGCCGGCATCACCAGGGAAGATCTGCGCAAGCTCGCGTCGGAAACCGCCCATGCGTTCGGGACGGCCATTGCGATGGTGTGGCTCGAATGGGGCGGACAGTTTTACTTCGAGGTTCATCTGGAAGAGGGCGTGCCGCAGTCGTCGCCCCTGCGCGTCTCCGCCCGCTGGGCTGGGGTCCGGCGGCTGATCAAAGGGACGCCCCTGTACGTTCCGGACCTCGCGGAACATCCCGCCTTCGCGCGCCATCCGCTGCTCCCTGGGGTGCTCCGGGCGGCACTCGCCGGTGCTCCCCTGGCTTGGGGCGGCGCAGTGGTGGGCGCCGTTGTCCTGGTCCAGCCGCACGTGGTGGAGGCGCCCGGGCCGAAATTGCTGGAGCCGCTCTTGTTCTGGGCGCAGCGCATCTCGGGCGATCTGGAGCGCCTCAAGCACGGGCCCGCCCGGCCTTCGGAGCCCCGCCCTGCGGCCACCGACTCGCCGCCCGTCGGCTCGGTTCTCGAAGGCCTCGTCAAGGGCCTCGACACCGCGCTGATGGTCACCGACGAGGGCGGAGTGGTCCGATTCGCCAACCCGGCGATGACCACGTTGCTAGCTGCCGGCGATTCGTTGGTCGGACGCACCCGGGCCATCGTCCTTCGGAACCTCAGCATCTCGGCGGGCGTCGAGGACGGGATCGTCAGCTCCATCGTCGGCGCCAGGCAGAACCTTCCCCGCGAGTCGGAGATCGTCATCGAGCGTCCCCAGTGGCGCGTGCTGTCCTGGAGGGCACGCGGCATCGCGATCGACGGGCGCCCCGCACAGGTCGACGAGTTCTCGGACGTGACCGCATCATTCGAGAAGGCGCGGTCGCGCGAGAAGCTGGTGCGGATCGACGCTTTCACCGGCCTTCCCAACCGCACCGCCATCGAGGAGGCGCTGGGCCGCGAAATCGCCCGCGCCCTGCGGACGGGAGTGCCCTTCAGCATCTCCCTCTTCTCGGTAGACGCCCTGCGTCTGACCGAGGCGGGGCGAGGCGAGGAGGTCTTCCGCAACGTCGCCTGGATGTTGCGTGCGACCGCGCGACCGTACGACCTGGCAGCGCGCCTCGACCGCCTGCGCCTTCTGGCCTTGCTCTCCGACACCACGGAGACGCAGGCGTTTTCCTTTGCTGAGCGCTTCGTCAAGGAGGTGGCGCGGATGGTCTTGCCCGACCTGCCGCCCATCACCGTCTCTGGCGGAGTCGCCCAGTTCGACGGCTCTCGCAGCATCCGCGAGATGCTTCAGGAGGCCTCGACCAAACTCGCCGAGGCGAGACGCCTGGGCGGAGATCGGGTGGCTTGACTGCCAGGAATTCGTTGCTCGCCTTGCAGCGGTTCTGCGGTAAGAGCAGCCGGTGCCCGCTCCCGACAGCCGATCTCCGCGCTCGGGCTTCGCCTACGCGCTTTCGGCTTACCTGGCCTGGGGCATCTTCCCGCTCTACTTCAAGGCGATCCGGCAGGTGCCCGCGCCCGAGATCCTCGCGCACCGGATCGTCTGGTCCGCGATCTTCCTCGCCCTCTTGGTCACCGCCTCGGGCCGCTGGCGGGAAGTGGCCGCGGCGGTGCGTCCCGCGCGCCGCATCGGCGTGTACGCGCTCTCGACCGCGCTGGTCTCCACCAACTGGCTCCTTTACATCTGGGCAGTGACCTCGGGGCGCGTGCTCGAGGCGAGCCTGGGTTACTTCATCAACCCGCTCGTCAACGTGCTGCTCGGCGTCCTGCTGCTGCGCGAGCACTTGCAGAAGCGGCAGGCGGCGGCGCTCTTGCTGGCGGCCGCGGGAGTGCTGGTCCTGGTGGCGCGGCTGGGAACCATCCCGTGGCTGGCGCTGGCGCTGGCTTTCTCGTTCGGCGGCTATGCGCTGGTGCGCAAGAAGGCCCGCATCGATCCGGTGGTCGGACTTCTCATCGAGACGCTCCTGCTCGCGCCGGCGGCGGCGGCGCTGATCCTCCTGCGCGGCCTCGAGCATACGGGCTTTCTCGGCTCCGACGCGCGCACCACCACCCTGCTGTTGCTCGCAGGCGTGATCACCGCGGCGCCGCTGATCTGGTTCGCGCACGGCGTCCGCACCCTGCGGCTCTCGACCATGGGGCTCATCCAGTACGTCTCGCCGACGCTGCAGTTCCTCTGCGCGGTGGCCGTCTTCCACGAGCCGTTCACGCGCGCGCACGCCATCGCCTTCTCCTGCATCTGGCTGGGTCTCGTCCTCTACAGCACGCAGGCGTTCCGGCGGCCCGCGGAAGTGCCGCCGCTCGACTAAGGTGCGCTGCTCATGCCCTCCCTCGAGAGCCAGCTTCCGCCGCCCGGCGCGCCGCCGCTGGCCGCGGACGAGATCCTCTCCCGCTTCGTCGCCGCCGCGCCCTTCGAGCTCTATCCGGCGCAGGAAGAGGCCATCCTCGAGTTGCTCGACGGCAAGCACGTGGTCCTCTCGACGCCGACCGGCTCGGGCAAGTCGCTGGTGGCGCAGGCGCTCCATTTCGCCGCGCTCTGCCGCGGGCAGGGCAGCTTCTACACGGCGCCCATCAAGGCGCTGGTCAACGAGAAGTTCTTCCAGCTCTGCGAGGCCTTCGGCGCCAGCCGCGTAGGCCTGCTCACCGGCGACGGCGCGGTCAATGCCGATGCGCCCCTGCTCTGCTGCACGGCCGAAGTCCTGATGAACCGCGTGCTGCGGGATCCGGACCAGCTGCGGGCGGAGACGGTGGTGATGGACGAATTCCATTACTATTCCGATTCCGAACGCGGGGTCGCATGGCAGCTTCCGCTCCTCGCCTTGCCCCGGACGCAGTTCCTCCTGATGAGCGCGACGCTGGGCGATATCAGCGCCATTGGCCGGGCATTGACCGAAACCAGCGGGCGCGAGACGTCCATCATCTCCAGCGCGACGCGGCCGGTGCCGCTCGAGTTCGAGTGGCGGGAGACGGCGCTGCACGAAACGCTGGAAGACCTGGTCCAGCGCGGCCGCGCGCCGGTGTATCTGGTCAACTTCAGCCAGCGGGCCGCTGCGGAGCGGGCGCAGGATCTGATGTCCGCCAACTTCTCCAGCAAGGAGGAAAAAGACGCGCTTAAGGCCGCGACCGAAGGCTTCCGCTTCGAGACGCCCTATGGAAAGGAGTTCCTCAAGTTCCTGCGCCACGGTATCGGCTTGCACCATGCCGGGCTGCTTCCGCGCTACCGATTGCTGGTGGAGCAATTGGCGCAGCAGGGGTTGCTCAAGGTGGTGAGCGGCACCGATACCCTGGGCGTCGGGGTCAATATCCCCATCCGCACCGTGGTCTTTACCCAGCTCTTCAAGTTCGACGGCGAGAAGCTGGGGCAATTGACCGTGCGGGACTTCCGGCAGATCGCGGGGCGGGCCGGGCGCAAGGGGTTCGACGAGCGCGGCTACGTG
>JANXXR010000622.1 GCA_025350525.1 Deltaproteobacteria bacterium | reverse complement strand
GCCACCGCCATCTCGGTGGGCCAGCAGCTGGAGGTGGTGCACGACCGCGGCGGGTACGTGCAGGAGGAGGTGCTGCTGCTCGAGCGCAAGATGGCGGTCACCGCGGCGCTGCGGGGCGACAGCTCCAGCACCAACGGCAACCCCAACGCCCTCTACTTCTACCCGAAGGCGTCGGCCTCCTACCGGTTCCTCGCCCCGACCGACAACGTCGACGACATGAAGCTGCGCGTCGCCTACGGCGAGACCGGCAACCAGCCGCTCTACGGACAGCGCTTCACCGGGCTGGGCATCTCCACCAACCTCAACGGCTTCCCCGCCACCGGCGTCACCGGCGTCGCGGGCGATCCCAACATCCACCCCGAGCGCGCTCGCGAGATCGAGCTCGGCACCGACCTTTCGCTCTTCGGCGGCCGGGCCACCCTCGAGCTCAACCTCTACCAGCGGCAGATCACCGACCTGCTCCTGCAGCGGTCGGTGGCGCCCTCGACCGGCTTCACCACCCAGTTCTTCAACGGCGGCGTGCTGCGCAACCGCGGCATCGAGATCGCCCTCGAGGGCACGCCGGTGCAGCGCGACGTGCGCTGGCAGACCGGGGTCACCTTCGCCTTGAACCGGAGCCTGATCACCTCGCTGCCGGTGCCGGCCTACAACTACACCGACTTCGGACTCAGCTACGGCGTCCACCGCATCGAGCAGGGCCAGTCGGCCACGCAGATCGTCGGCAACGACGGCCTCAAGCCCGACGGCACTTGCTGCGTGGTGAGCAAGCTGGGCGATTCGGAGCCCGACTTCACCATGCACTTCAGCAACCGCATCAGCTACGGCGGCTTCACCTTCTTCGCCCTGCTCGACTGGCAGAAGGGGAGCAGCATCGTCAACATCACCCGCAACCTCTACGACTCGGGCCAGAACGCCATCGACCAGGTGCCGGCGGGCTACAAGCGGCTCGCCGACAACAACGTCAGCGCCCGGCCCTACGTCGAGAGCGCAAGCTTCCTCAAGCTGCGCGAGGTCTCCGTCTCCTACGACCTGCCGGTCTCGATGCTGGCCTCGGCGGGACACTTCGCCAAGAAGGCCCGCCTCAAGGTCAGCGGTCGCAACCTCCTGACGTTCACGCCCTACTCCGGCTTCGACCCGGAGGTCTCCAACTTCGGCAACGACCCCATCGACCGCAACATCGATCTCGCGCCATTCCCGCCCAGCCGGACCTTCTGGACCTCACTCGAAGTCGGCTTCTACTAGGGAGCGACCATGATGTTCCAAAAAATCGCCGCCGCGCTCTTTTGCTCGCTCCTCCTCTCCGCCTGCGACTTCGACGTCCCCGACTTGAACCGTCCCGGGCTCGATCAGATCCTCACCAACCCCACGCCCCCCACGGTGGAGTCGGCGGCCACCGGCCTTTTGGCAGGGGCCCGCGCCGACATCGCCGAGCGCATCGGCTACGTCTCCGAGCTGGGCATCCTCGGGCGCGAATCGTACGTGCTGAGCGGGTCCGATGACCGCTTCGTCACCCAGCTGCTCGGGCCTCCCCTCGACCCGGGCACCTCCAACTTCGGCGGCAACTTCTGGGTCGCGCCCTACGCCAACATCCGCAACGCCAACCTGGTCATCGACGCGCTGCCCAAGGTGACCACCGGCTTCACCGACGCGGAGAAGGCCTCGATCGTCGGCTTCGCCAAGACGATGATGGCCCTCGACTTCCTCAAGATCATCAACACCCGCGACACCAACGGCGCGGCCATCGAGGTGGACCTGCCCATCGGCCAGCTGGCGCCGCTGGTGGACAAGGCCACCGTCTTCAAGCGCATCGCCGACCTCCTCGACCTGGGCAAGGCGCAGCTGACGACGGCCGGCACCGCCGCCTTCCCCTTCCCTCTCGGCAACGGCTTCACCAGCTTCTCGACGCCCGCCGACTTCCTCAAGTTCAACCGGGCGCTGGCCGCGCGGGTGGCGGTCTACCGCGGGCAGTACGCCGATGCGCTGGCGGCGCTGGGCGAGTCGTTCCTCGACACCAACGCCCCGCTCTCGCTCGGGGCGTACCACTCCTTCGGCATCGGCTCGGGAGACCAGCAGGACGACCTCAACACCACCGACATCTTCGTGCACCCGTCGGTCATCACCGACGCCGAGCCGCTCTCGCCCGCGCCTGCCGGGTGCAGCGGGCTCGCCTGTCTCGACAACCGAGTGCAGGCCAAGGTGACGCCGTACCTGGACGCGAGCGGCAAGCCGACCACGCAGACGCTCTACGGCCTCACCTCCGGGTACAACTTCAAGCTCTACCCCAACAAGGATTCGCCGGTGCCGATCATCCGCAACGAGGAGCTGATCCTGCTGCGGGCCGAGGCCAACATCGGGCTGGTGGCGGCGGGCGGGGCGGGCGGCAGCCTGGGGCAGGCCAAGGCGGACATCAACTTCATCCGCACCACTTCGGGCGGCATCGCGCCACGGGGCGGCCTCAACTCAGGCAACATCCTCGACGAGCTGCTCATGCAGAAGCGCTTCTCCCTGCTCTTCGAGGGCGGGCACCGCTGGATCGACGCGCGCCGCTACGGAAAGCTCGGGACCCTGCCCATCGACGTGGCCGGACAGACGGTGCAGCCGGCCTTCCCCATCCCCACGCCCGAGACCGACGCCCGCCACTGATCGGTCAGCGGGCGGCGGCGGCCAGCTTGAGCCGCGCCTCGACCGCCAGCTGGTCGGCGCGGTTGTTCTCGACGTCGGTGCCGTGGCCGCGGACCCAGAGCCAGCGGATCTCGTGCTGCGCCGCGGCCGCCAGAAGCTCGCGCCAGAGCTCCGCGTTCTGCACCGGCTTCTTGTCGGCGGTGCGCCAGCCGTTCTTCTGCCAGCGGTCCAGCCACTTCTGGGTGAAGGCCTGCTGCACGTACTTGGAGTCGGTGGAGACGTCCACGCGGCAGGGGAATTTGAGCGCCTCCAGCCCGCGCAGGGCCGCGGTCAGCTCCATGCGGTTGTTGGTGGTCAAGAGCTCGCCGCCCGAGAGCTCCTTGCGGACCTGGTGCAGATCGGAGAGCAGCACCACGCCCCAGCCGCCGATGCCCGGATTCGGGGAGCAGGCGCCGTCGCAGTAGAGGCGGACGTGGGGCTTTTCGGCGCTCATGGCTAGAAGCCGATCTCGACGGCGCCCCACTCGCCGTGGGTCTGCAGGGCGGGGCCGAGATCCACCAGCGCGGCGCAGACGGCGCCCACGGGAGCGCGCGGCAGGCTCACGAAGATGAGCCCGCTGCCGTTGAGCCGGTCGCGCTTGAGGCGCAGCGGGGTCCAGTGCAACTCGACCGCGGTGCCGTGCACGCCCTGCTTGGCGAGCTCGTGGATGAGCGCGCGCGGGCGGGTCAGCGCCTTGATCGGATACCAGAGCAGGAGCGGTACGCCGGGGATGCGCGCGGCGGCGCGGGCGGCGTCGATCCACTGCTGCTTCTGCGTGTAGGGCGGGTCGATGAGCACCAGCGCCCGGGGCGGTGCGGCCAGCTGCGCGAGGCCGTCTTCCTGCTTGACCTCTGCGTCCGGCACCGTGCGGCGCAGGACCCGCGCGGCCTGCGCGTCGATCTCGAAGAGCCGCATGCGGTCGCCCGGACGGAGTAGCGCCTTCGCGATCAGGGGCGAGCCCGGATACACCTCGGGCCGCGCCGCGACCGGCTTGGAGAAGCCGCGCACCAGCTGGGCGTAGCGGGAGACCAAGGCCACAGATGCGTAAGGTGTCCCCGGATCTGTCCAGAGGCGTTGGATGCCGTCGCTCCACTCGCCGTTGGAGCCGAGCGGGTAGAGGCCGTCGCCGGCGTGGGTCTCGACGTACTCGAGCGGCGCGGGATCGCGCAAGAGCTCGTCGAGCACGGCGAGGAGGGCCACGTGCTTGAAGACGTCGCCGGCGTTTCCGGCATGCCGCGCGTGGGCGTAGTCCATGGGAGCGCGGCACTCTAATGCATCGCCGGCCGCGGGCGTGCATTCCACAGCGTCGCGATCACGGCAGCGCCGACCAGGGAGAAGGGGATGATCGAGGCGGTCCAGATTCCCCAGCCGTAGGTCTTGAGCAGCCAGCCGAGCCCGAAGCCGGTGAACCCCGAGGCCAGGTACTGCACGCCGTCGAGCATGCCGGTGGCCGTGGCCGCTGCCTTCTTGCCGCCGAAGTCCGCCGCCGCCGTTCCGGAGAGCATGCCGTGCACGCCAAAGATCCAGATGCAGGAGAAGCCGATCAGGCCGGAGGCGAGCCAGGGGTTGCGGGTCAGGCCGAGCGCCAGCAGCGAGAGTGCCTGCCCGAAGTAGAAGAGGAAGGCCACCGGCGCGCGGCGCGACTGGAAGAGGCGGTCGCTCATCCAGCCGCAGAGGACGCCGCCGATGATTCCGCCGACGGTGATGCCGGTGGAGGCGAGGCCGAAGAGCGCCGAGCCGAGCTTGACGCCGTGCACCTCGCCGAGGAACTCGGTGTAGTAGAGCAAGAGCCCCTGGCGGACGAAGCCGGTGCAGAACTCGGCGGCGGCGAGCGTGAGCATGACCGGGTTTCCGAAGACCCGGGTGAAGACGTACTTGAGATCGACCGGGGTCTCGTCGCCGCTGGAGGCGTCGCCGGTGTCGAAGTCGGGAAAGCCGGCCTTGCCCGGCGTGTCGCTGACGACGAAATAGTCCACCAGCGCCATGATGAGGAGCGCAAAGGCGGGGGCGAAGAAGATCACCGGATAGGGAAAGTGCGCGAGGAGAAAGCCGCCGACGGTGAGCGCCAGCGTGTAGCCGATCGAGATCATGATCCCGAAGATGCCGCCGAACGTGCCGCGCTCGCGGACGTGGAACCAGGGGGCGTTGACCTTGACGACGCTGAGCGCGCCGAAGCTCTGGAAGTAGCAGTTGCAGGCGTAGAGCAGGCTCATGCTGACGATCAACCTGGTCTGCCAGCCCGAGAGGAACATGGCCCCGATGGCGAGGTTGAAGAGCGCCGCGCCCACCGCGCCGATGAGGATGGCGCGCTTGCCGCCGAAGCGGTCGGCGAGCGGGCCGTTGAGGATCACCGAGAGCGCGTAGGTCCAGAAGCCGGCGGTGGCGATGATGCCCACCTGCGCCTTGTCGAAGTGGAACATCTCTCCGAAGCGGCCCTTGAAGACGTTGAAGTTGTAGCGGCCCATGTAGAAGGTCGCGTAGGTGAGGCCGAGGGGGAACCAGTTGGCGATGCGCCGCTTGCGGTAGGCGGACGAATGGACGGGGACGCCATGGGCGCCGGGGGCGATCGAGCTCATGCGTCAGATCTACCAGCCTTGATCGCGGCCCGGTCGCAACACCCGGTTCGCAACATAAGGAAGCGCGGGCGGCCGGCAGGTGCTAGACGAGGGGGCGAATCCATTTTGGAGAATGATTCTCCAACGCAACACGCCCCTTTTTCCGCAGCGCAAGGAGACGACATGGCACATCTGAAGGGAAGCAAGACGCACGAAAACCTCAAGTCCGCTTTTGCCGGCGAGAGCCAGGCCAACCGGCGCTACCTCTACTTCGCCAAGCAGGCCGACGTGGAAGGCCGCCCCGACATCGCCGGCCTCTTCCGCGACACCGCCGAGGGCGAGACGGGCCACGCGCATGGCCACCTCGAATACCTGCAGGAGGTCGGCGATCCGGCCACCGGCGAGCCCATCGGCGACAGCGAGAAGAACCTGGCCGCCGCCGTCGCCGGCGAGACCTACGAGTACACGCAGATGTACCCGGGCTTTTCCCGCACCGCGCGGGACGAGGGCCACAGCGAGATCGCCGAGTGGTTCGAGACGCTGGCCAAAGCGGAGAAGTCGCACGCCGGCCGGTTTGCCAAGGGTTTGCAGACCGTCAAGGCAGAGGGCTGACTTCGAGGCTTCGGGCCTCAGGCCTCGGGCCTCAGGGAGATGCGACCCCTCCTGGGGAGTCGCGGCCCCTGAGCCTGAAGCCCGAGGTCTGAGGCCTGAGGCCTCAAGATGAAATTGCCGATCGCAGGACAAGAAGACTTCGCCAAAGACCCGCACGGGATGGCGTACGACAATCCGCAGTTCTGGGACGGCGCCCACCTCGAGTCGGAGCTGCATCGGGTCTTCGAGATCTGCAACGGCTGCCGGCTCTGCTTCAACCTCTGCCCCTCCTTCGACGTGCTCTTCCGCCGCATCGACGCGCTCGACCCGCACCGCGAGGAGGCGGAGGGCAAGCACCTCGAGGGCGGACGGATCGTCGAGGAGCACGAGGCCGGCGAGCTGCTCAAGCACGTCACGGTCTCGACCGAGAGCCCGGTCTCGCTCCTGAAGGACGAAGACAACCAGCGGGTGGTCGAGCTCTGCTACGAGTGCAAGCTCTGCTATCCGAAGTGCCCGTACGTGCCGCCCCACGAGTTCGCGGTGGACTTCCCCAAGCTGATGCTGCGGTCGAAGATGATCGACGCGAAGGAGGACGGCGTCGCCTTCCGCGAAAAGTTCCTCGGCGCGACCGACCTGG
>JANXXR010000540.1 GCA_025350525.1 Deltaproteobacteria bacterium | reverse complement strand
TGCGGAGGCTCGTGTACCGAGAGGCGTGGCGCACCAAGGCGCAGGGCCTGTTGCGGGCGCTGCCTTTTCCACAAGGACCGCTCTTGCTCGAACTGCCCGAGCAGCTGGCGGCCCGCGACCTCGCCACCGGCGATCTGCTCTGGACGGTTGCAGCGGCCAGGGGCGCGGTGGCCCGCGGCTCCGAGTTGTTCTACGCCGAGCCGGGCGACGCGCTGGTGCGCATCGAAGCGGCCACCGGCGAGGTGCGCTGGAAGCGGCGCATGCGCGGCGCGGCCCATCCGGCGCGGCTCTGGGCGCTGCCGGCCGGCGTCCTGCGCGCGCTGCCGGGAGAAGGCCTCGCGCTCGTCAGCGACGCAGGCACCCTCGCCTTCCGCAAGAAGCTGCCGGGCGGCGCGCCCACCGAAGTGGTGGCGGTGGACCGGGTGCTGGTGGCGGCGCTGGGCAACGGCTTTCTCGCCGGCCTCGACCCTGCCGACGGCAGCGTGCTCTGGAAGCGGCGCTGCCCGGCCTCCTCCCTCGCCGCCTGCGGCGCGCGGGCGCTGGTCCTCTCGGAAGGCCTGCTCGCCTGCGTCGATCCGCACTCGGGCGCGCCCGCCTGGGAACGCGCTCTTCCCGCCGATGCGCGCGTGCTCTCCAGCGGGTGGTGCGTGCTCGAGACAGAAGGCCGCGCCCTGCTCCTCGCCGGCGGCGCGCTGCACACCTTCTCGCTGGCGGACGGGGCACCCGGCGCGCCCGTTGCGCTGCCCTGGGCGAGGGAGATTCTGGCGAGCGAGGAGATGGTGGTGGTGACGGGGGAGGCGGGCGAGGCGGAGGTCTTCAGGCCTCAGGCCGCAGGCGTCAGGCCTCAGGGTTGGTCGGTGCCGGCGGAAGCAGGCGCAACCGGCCCGGCCGCGCAGCTCGAGAGAGGTGTGGTCCTGCTCCACCGCGCGCTGCCGACTCTGTACGAGGCAAAGGAAGGCCTGCAGCTGGCGCAACTTCCTGCGGCCCGAGCCGCCCTGCTGTTGTCGGACTTGTCGTGCGCCCTGCTCACCGAGGACGAAATCTCGCTGCACCGGCTGGCGACGCACCTGAGCGTGCTCTAACCGCTTCAGGCCAGGCCCGAAGCCGCCTCACCACTTGACGGGCGTCAGGTCCTGCGCCGCGTGGTCCACGAAGACCACTTCGCGCTCGCCGCCCACCAGCGGCAGCGTCACCGTGCGCCGGTAGGTAAACCAGATGTTCACCGCCAGAGGGATTTCGGTCCGCTCGATGCGCAGCTCTTCCCGGTCCACGTCGAACTTGAAGACGTGCTGCATCTGCCCGCGCTCCATGACGTCGATCATGAACGTCGAGCGCATCCGGTTCATGAAGAAGTCCTTCACCTTCTCGTCGTTGGGCTCGCGGTAGCACATGTTCGAGGTCTCGCGGACGATGTTCTTCACCTCGAAGTTCTCGATGTAGACCGGCCCGTACGTGACGGCCCAGAAGACGGCCGCCAGCGCCCCCACCAGGAGCAGGAAGCCGATGAAGGTGAAGCCACGCTTCTGCATCGCGCTCAGTTGACCCCGTGGAACATCCGCTCGACACGGATGCCCATCGATCCGCCGAAGGAGATCCAGATGATGCTGGCCCGCCCCTTCAAGTAGCTGAAGGGGATCTGCCCGATGCCGCCCTCGACGCGGCTGTCGGCCGAGTTGTCGCGGTTGTCGCCCATCATGAAGACGTGGCCGGGCTCGACCTCCCAGGCGCCCGAGCGCGCGAAGATGGGATCCTTGCGCACGATGACCGGGTGCTTGCGCCCGCCCAGGTCCTCGATGAACTGGTGCGCGACCACCTCCTGATCCTGGTCGGTGTACTCGGAGTGGTCCTTGTAGGTGAAGTCGCCGACGTCCTCGCGCTGCTGCTCTTTGCCGTTGACCGAGAGCACGTTGTCGCGCACCTCGATGCGGTCGCCGGGCAGGCCGATGACGCGCTTGACGTAGTCGACGTCGGGATGCTGCGGGTTGATGAAGACCACCACGTCGCCCCGCCGCGGCGCCTGCTCCCAGAGCTTGTGGACCCTGGCCGGATCGGTGAAGGGGATGCGCAGGCCGTAGGACATCTTGTTGACGAAGATGAAGTCGCCGACCAGGAGCGTCGGGATCATCGAGCCCGAGGGGATGTGGAAGGGCTCGAAGATGAAGGCGCGCAGGAGCAGCGCCACCAGGATGGCGCCACCGATCGACTCGGTGTACTCGCGGGCCGCGCTCTTGCGGGCGAAGGCCAGGTGCTCGTCGAGGGCCGCGTCGAGCGCGCCGCGGGCCTGCAGCGCCGCCGTGCCCGAGGGCTTCCGCAGCGCTTCGTCCACGCCGAGCAGCGCCCGGTCCAGCCCGGCAAGGGCGGCCTCCGAGAGGCGGCTGCGGTTGCGCTTGACCAGCCGGGCGCCGCTCTTGCGCAGGCCGCGCGCGTCGGAGCGGGCCCTGCTGCGCACGCCCCAGGGCGTCGCCGAGCCGATGGTGGAGAGCACGAAGACCGCGAGGAAGACGGCCAGCGAGCCGAGCAGGAAATCCTGCCGGCGCAGGAGGTGCTGGGCGACCAGCCCGAAGGCGATGGTGGCCCCGAGGATGCCGAGGATCTTGCCGTAGCCCGCGGCGGCGTAGAAGGCGCGCGGGCCCTTGTCGGCGGCGGAGACCAGCTCCGCCTCCCGCCTGGCCTGCTGTGCGTTGCGCGTCTCGGCGGCGGCGGTCATTCCTCGACCCTCAGCACCGCCAGAAACGCTTCCTGCGGAATGTCGACCTGCCCCACCGACTTCATGCGCTTCTTGCCTTCCTTCTGCTTCTCGAGCAGCTTCCGCTTGCGCGAAATGTCGCCGCCGTAGCACTTGGCGAGCACGTTCTTGCGCAGCGCCTTCTGCGTCTCGCGCGAGATGACGCGGGACCCAATGGCCGCCTGGATGGCCACTTCGTACATCTGGCGCGGGATCTCTTCCTTGAGCTTCTCGCAGACGACGCGGCCGCGCTGGTAGGCGCGCTCGCGGTGCACGATGGTGCTCAGGGCGTCGACGATCTCGCCGTTGATGAGGATGTCCAGCTTCACCAGATCCGCTTCCTGATAGCCGAGGGGCTCGTAGTCCAGGGAAGCATAGCCGCGGGTGATGCTCTTCAGCTTGTCGAAGAAGTCGAAGACCACCTCGGCCAGCGGAATCTCATAGGTGATCTGCACCCGTTTGGTGCCGATATACTTGATATCTTTCTGCATCCCGCGGCGATCCTGGCAGAGCTTGAGCACCGCCCCGACGTAGTCGTTGGGCACGTAGATGTGGGCCAGCAGCATGGGCTCGAACATCTTCTCGATCTCGCCCTCGCCGGGCAGCTTGGCGGGGTTGTCGATCTGGGCCTCCACCCCGTTCTTGAGCAAGACCCGGTAGACCACCGACGGCGCGGTGGTGATGAGGTTCAAATTGTATTCGCGCTCGAGCCGCTCCTGCACGATCTCCATGTGCAAGAGGCCGAGATAGCCGCAGCGAAAGCCGAAGCCCAGCGCCTGCGAAGTCTCGGGCTCGTAGGTGAAGGCGCTGTCGTTGAGGCGCAGCTTCTCCAGGGCGTCGCGGGTATTTTCGTAATCCGACGAGTCCACCGGGAAGATTCCCGCGAAGACCATCGGCTTGATCTCCTTGAAGCCCGGCACCGCCACGTCGGTGGGCCGCGAGGGCTCGGTGAGCGTGTCGCCGACCTTGGCGTCCTGGATGATCTTGACGTTGGCGACGAGGAAGCCCACCTCGCCGGCGATGAGCTCGGTCTTGCCGCGGGCCTTGGGGGCGAAGACGCCGACGTCGGCCACCTCGTACTCGCGCTTGTTCGACATGAAGATGATCTTCTGCTTGGGCTTGAGCGTGCCCTCGAAGACCCGCACCAGCATGATCACGCCGCGGTAGGTGTCGTACCAGCTGTCGAAGATGAGCGCCTTGAGCGGCCCCTGCGGGTCGCCCAGCGGCGCCGGCACGGTGTGGACGATCTCCTCCAGCAGCTCCTCGATGCCGATGCCCTCCTTGGCGCTGGTGGGCACCGCCTTGCTGGCGTCGAGGCCGATCACCTCCTCGATCTCGCGCCGGGTGCCCTCGACGTCGGCCGAGGGCAGGTCGATCTTGTTGATCACCGGCACGATGGCGAGGTCGTGATCGAGGGCGAGGTAGACGTTGGCGAGGGTCTGCGCCTCGACGCCCTGCGAGGCATCGACGACCAGCACCGCGCCCTCGCAGGCGGAGAGGCTGCGCGAGACCTCGTAGGCGAAGTCGACGTGGCCCGGCGTGTCGATGAGGTTGAGGACGTAGTCCTTGCCGTCGAGCTTCGAGGTCCAGGTCATGCGCACCGACTGCGCCTTGATGGTGATGCCGCGCTCGCGCTCCAGTTCCATGTTGTCGAGGAACTGGTCCTGCGCCTCGCGCGCCGTCACCGTGCCGGTCTTCTCCAGCAGGCGGTCGGAGAGCGTGCTCTTGCCGTGATCGATGTGCGCGATGATCGAGAAGTTGCGCAGGTGCTGGTTCTGCTCGGGCATGGGAGGCGCGGGGGATAGCACTAAGCCCGCAGGATTTCTACCTCGTACCGCGAGAGCGACCGGTCGGAAGTGACCAGCGTCAGTCCCTCGACCCGCGCCTGGGCAATGAGAAAGCGATCGAAGGGATCGCGGTGGTGTAGCGGCAGGAGCGCGGCTTCGATGGCGTGATCGAGCGTCAATTCGAGCGGCTCGCAACGAAGCTCCGCCAACGCGATGGGAAGCCAGCGACGGGCGGAATCAGGGAGCGCCAGCCGGCCGAGTGCCTGCTTCGACGCCATTTCCCATCCGCTCACGACCGACAGAGCCATGCCGGTCTCGGCCGAGGCCAGCCGGTTCCGGGCAGCACGACTGATCCGGCCCGGATCCAGGTGAAGCCAGAGGAAGACATGGGTGTCGAGCAGGTATTTCAGAGCAGTCCCCGTTTCCGCAGCGCCTTCTTCCAGGTTTCTTTGATCTCGGCGTCGGCGGCTTCGAACTGGCTCATGTCGATCTGGCCACGGTACTTGCCGAAGACGCGCTTCTTGCGGCTGGGGATGCGGACCAGCCTGGCCACCGGCTTTCCGCTGCGGGCGATGGTGATCTCCTCGCCTTTCTCCACCCGGGCCAGCAGGCGGGAGAGGTGGGTCTTGGCCTCGTGGACGTTGACCTGCTTCATGGGGCAAGGTTAGTCTAGCTAGATGACTAAGTCCACCGAAAGGGGCGCCCGGGTCCGCATGCCGCCGCCCCTCACCTTCGCGCTGGCCGTCATCGCCGGCTGGCTCCTGCCCGGCCTGCGCCTTTACCAGCAGCACGCGGTCCGGAACGGGGCCGGCGCGCTGCTGCTTTTGGGCGGGGCGTCGCTGGGCTTCGCCGCCTTGGGACTCTTTCGCAAGACCGGGCAGGACCCGGCGCCGTGGCGGCCCACGCCGGAGCTGATCTTCCAGGGGCCGTACCGCCACACCCGAAACCCCATGTACCTGGGCATGACGCTCTTGACGCTCTCGGTGGCCGCCTTCGCTGGCCGCGGCTGGATCGCCCTCTTCGCCCCAGTGGCCTTGCTGGCGGTTCACTTCACCGCAGTCCTGCCCGAGGAAAAATACCTGGCCGATCGATTTGGCGAGCCTTACCTCGCTTACCAGGCCAAGGTCCGCCGCTACCTCTAGCGGCCCGCAGCCGCTCTCAAGTCCGGAACAACCCCCGCACCACCGAGGCAATCCCCAGCGCCCCCCCCGAGATCTCGTCGTGGAACGGCTGCAGCGCCATGGAGAATTCGGCGGCGCTGTCGTAGCGCAAGCCCGGCTCGAGCTGCAGCGCCTTGTGCACCGCATCTCCCAGCCCGGGCGGCACGTCGGGGCGCAGCGACTCGACGCCGGCGATGCGCCCCGCCCGCAGCGCCTCCTGCATCTCCTCGCTGGTGGCGCCGTGGATGGCGCGCTCGTTGGTGAGGCACTCGTACAAGATGGTGGCCGCGCCCCAGAGATCGACCTGCGGCGTGAGCGGCTTTCGCTCGAGCTGCTCCGGCGCCAGGTAGGCGAGCTTGCCCCAGAGCGTCGCGCCCTCGTCGTCCCCGCCCAGCGAGCGGACTTTGGCGATGCCGAAGTCGCCCAGCTTGATCTCCCCCAGCCGCGAGATGAACAGGTTCGAGGGCGAGACGTCGCAGTGGACGATGTTGAGGTGCAGCCCCGTCGGGCCGGTGGCCACGTGCGCGTAGGAGAGCGCGTCCAGCGCCGCCAGCGCGATGTGCACCGCGAAGTGCACCGGCAGGAAGATCTTCCGCTCGCGGCAGCGGGCGAGGATGAGGGCGAGGTCGCGCCCGTCCACGTACTCCATCGCAAGGTAGTAGACCTCGCCGACCAGGCCGGTCTCGAAGACCTCGACGATGTGCGGATGCTTGAGCATGGCCGAGACGTCGGCCTCGCCGCAGAAGAGATCCACCGCCTCGGAGTCGGTGGTCAGCCGCGGCGTCAGGCGCTTGAGGGCCACCAGCTGGCCCGCCCGCGGCCCCTCGACGGCGCGGGCCTTGTACACCTCGGCCATGCCGCCGCGCCCGAGGAGCTGGAGGATCTCGTACTTCCCGAAGCGTGGGGGGGGCGTCATGCTCACGGCCGCGGCTTTGCCTCGGCGCCCGTCTGCTGGAGGATCTCGGCCCACTGCGGCTCTGCGCGCAGCGACGAGAGATCCGGGTCCTTCTCCATCAGCGCGCGCTCGGAGTAGTGGTTGAGGGCGGCCATGCGCAGGTAGCGGAAGGCCAGCTCGCGGTGCTGCTGCAGCGCATAGACGCAGGCCATGTTGTAGAAGGCGTCGCCGAAGCGCGGGTCGGCCTCGAGCGATTTCTTGTACCAGGCCAGGGCTTCCTCGAGATCGCCGCGCGCGTAATAGGTGACGCCCACGGCGTTGTAGGCCTCGGCGCGCTGCGGGTCCTTGGAGAGCGCTTGGTAGAAGAGCGTGCGGGCGCGCTCGAAGCGGCCCTTCTGCAAGAGCGCGGCGCCCTCGACGAGGAGCTTGTCCGCCTCGCCCGCGGGCGTCGCTGCCTTGCGCGCGTCGCGCGGGTCATAACCGTCGGGGTGCCTCGACTCGCCCACCGGACGCCCGGAAATCTCGCCCACCGGACGCCCGGAAATCTCGCCGGCCGCCGCGGGTGGCAGAGAAGAAACGGCTTCTGGCGGCGCCGCCCGGGGCGACCTGGGCGGCGCGGGCGCCTTCGAGAGCCGCTCCGACGGCGGCGGCGCCGTCATCGCCTGCGCGAGGCCGGGCCTGCGCAGCACCAGCGAGCGCGCCTCCTGCGCGCAGGCGGCCTTGGAGTGGACGCCGCCCGTCAGCGTGCGCGTGACCAGCAGCACCGCCAGCGCCGTCTCTTCGGTTGCGCCGCACCCGGGCGCAAGCAGGCAGAGCCGCACCTGCGCGCTCAGGCTGTCGTCGAGCAGCGTCCCGCGCAACAGCTCGGTGCCGGTGGCCACCGTGCAGGGCCCGCCCGCAGCCGAAAGCCGCCCGACCACCTTGGCCCCGTCCTGGGTGAGATCGATGCGCGCGCCGTTCGCGGTCCAGGCGCCGAGCGCAGACGTGTCGGCTGCCAGCAGGGCCAGCAAGGGGGCGAGCAGGTTCACCTGTTCACTCTACGAAGGCGCCCGCCGCGGTGCAATCACGCGGTTGACTTCGCGCGCCGCGGCTCCCCATACTTCGCCGTAGAGGAGGTCGTCGCAGGGCCCTCGAACTCTCCCCTGCCTGGTTCATCGTGATGGGTAGCCGACCTCGTGCCCGATAGCTGTTCAACGGGGGCCCGACATTCCTGCGGTGTGCAAGCCCCCGCCGTGGCAACACGGCCATCGGGGAAGCCTGAAGCGGGAGAACAGGGATCCCACCTGCCTGGCGCAGGGCACTACCGACGCTGTCCACACGGCCAAGGCGGGGGGTTTTTCTCCGGCGGCAACGGCCGCCCCCCCGAAGCGCAGTCCCGGGCCGGCACCTGTTTGCCGGCTCTTTTTCTTAAGGCGCATGGATCTCCTCGACCCACAGAAGCGGGCGCTGCGGGCGCTGGTTCGGACACGGTTGCCCACGCCGGGCAGCGCCGAGCACGCCGCTGCGTCGTTGGCTGCGCAGAAGCGGCTCGCGAGCTCGGAGCTCTGGCGGGTGGCGCGCGTGGTCGGGCTCTACCGCGCCCTGCCCTCCGAGTGCGGCACCGAGGCGCTGGCGGCGGCGCTGCAGGGCGCGGGCAAGGAGATCTGCTACCCGGTGATCCGCCCCGGTGTGCGCGCGCTCGACTTCCGCCG
>JANXXR010000534.1 GCA_025350525.1 Deltaproteobacteria bacterium | reverse complement strand
TCTTCGACGCTGACAAACCAGTTCACGTTGAGGCACTCGTCTCGCAGCCTGCCGTTGAAGCTCTCGATGTGCCCGTTTTCGGTGGGCTTGCCGGGCCGGATAAAGTGCAGCGAGACCTGCTGCTCGCAGGCCCAGGCGTCGAGTGCCGCGCTGATAAACTCCGGCCCGTTGTCGACGCGGATGCTCTGCGGCTTGCCGCGCATCGCGACGAGCAGTGCGAGCACCGCGACGACGCGCTTGCCGGTGATCGACGTGTCGACCTCGATCACCAGGCACTCGCGGGTGAAGCGGTCGACCACGTTGAGCGTGCGGAAGGTGCGGCCGCCGGCGGTGCCGTCGTGCACGAAATCCATCGCCCACGCCTCGTTCGCGCGCGTCGGCTGCGGCAGCTGCACCCGCGGCACCGACGCCAGTTTCTTGCGCAGCTTGCGCGCACCAGCCAGCCGTTCTCGCGCACCAGCCGCAGCACCAGCTTGCGGTTCACCGTCCAGCCCTTCCGCTTGAGCATCGCGTGGAGCCGCCGATAGCCGAAGCGTGGCCGTTCCATCGCCACCGTTCGCAGATCAGCCACCAGCTCCGGCGCCACCTTGCGCTGGCTCCGATAGCGCATCGTCGCCCGCCACACGCCGAGAGCGCGGCAGGCTCGCCGCTGGCTGCACTTGAAGATCTCTTTCAAATGGCCCACGGCGAGCCGGCGCACCGTGGGCCTCACCATTTTAGTATGAAGTGGCCGGCTGGTTGTCTGCTCAACAGCCCCGCGGAGACGTCTTCCTCAATCGAGTATTCGCGCTCATCGGCGCATTGGTCTCAATCCGTTGACGGCGGCGCAATCTTTTGCACGAGGTCGATGCCTCCAAAAATGGTTCGCGCTCACCGTCGCTGGAATCACGTCTCGAAGCTTCTGGGCTTAGGCCGTTGCGCGATAGGTGCTCCCGTCACGCCAGAGCGCATAGAGGATGCCTGCGATCTCCCCGGGCACGGTCATCAGCCGCTGGCAGATTGGATCTGCGTCCGAGGTCTCCTCCAACTCCTCGTTCGCGTCCTCTATCTAACCCGAGAGTTGGGCGATCGTCTCGAGTTGTCGCTCTATGCAGGAAGGCAGCGGCTGCCCGGCCATGGCATAGTGGTTTCGTACTCGCTGCGGCAAGGTCTCCACCGCTCCAGAGCGCACTCGTTGCGTGTTGCGTTCGCAAACAACTCTTCACCGTGTTGACCAGCCTGGTTCGCGATTCGACCAATGCCTCCCGAGTTCCGCACAGCGTCTTCCATTGCCTTGCCGTCGCCGACGGTCGGTGCACCGACGGCAGATCTACCCGACTGCTCAGGGAAGAAACCTGCGGCTCGCACCGCAGCCGATGCGCTTCGTCGAGCGCCTCGTCGAGAGGGCTCACGCCGTGGTCGTCGCTTGCGTCTACGCGCCCGGTCCACTGGTTCCCCACCCGCGAGGTCTTCGGTGTCCACCGTGTCGAGGTGCCCTGACAACGTCTTCCGTGAACCCGCTTGGCTTCCTCGGCCAGTTTCTGATTGCGTTCGATGTGCCGGTGGAAGCGAAAGCGGCGCGCTTCCTCGCGATCCACTGACTATCGGATCCGCACGGAGGGGCGTGAACCGCCCCGGGTTCTCCGGAGACTCGATTACGTGAGTCCCGCCACCATGGCGGGGTTGGTTTGACCGCGATAGTACGCCTCTTCGAACTCGATAGGTGGAATGTAGCCGATGGGCGCGAGCAGCCTGCGGTTGTTGAACCAGTCGACCCAGGTCAGCGTGGCGAACTCGACGACGTCGATGTTGCGCCAGGGGCCGCGGCGGCGGATGACCTCGGTCTTGTAGAGGCCGATGATGGTCTCGGCGAGGGCGTTGTCGTAGGAATCGCCGACGCTGCCAACCGAGCGTTAGATGCCCGCGGCAGCGAGCCGTTCGGTGTAGCGGATCGAGAGATACTGGGTGGATTCAATCGGTCGTCGCAACGCCTCCACCGTGGGGAGTTGCAATGGGCGCATCCAAACGAAGAAGGTCTGACCGCGCAGGACGTGGTCCAATTCGTTCGCCGGGGCGTCCGACGGCAGGGAGCCGGGAACATCGACAAGAGTTCTGGAAGGCGGTCGCTCGCGGGCTGTCGAGCGAGGAGGCGGCTCTTGCGGCGGGCG
>JANXXR010000508.1 GCA_025350525.1 Deltaproteobacteria bacterium | reverse complement strand
CCCACCGCGGCGACGAGGTCGTTGACGGCCCGCTCGCCGCCCCGCAGCGCCTCGACGAGGCGGCGGCGGCTGGGATCGGCGAGGGCCTCGAAGGCGTTTAGATGCATGGTTGTGCATATGCATATCAGCGCATGCGATGGTTGTCCAGCGGCGCCGCCAGCGGACCAAGCCTGGGCTAGCCCGGGGCGCTAAGTTGTTGGTGACCGCACCAGCGTTGCGCCATCGAGTCGCACGGGTCCACGGACGGGGCGTCGGGCACTTCGGCGGTGGAGGGGGCGCCTGCACGCTCGCTTGGGGCGCTGCTCTTGTTCGGATTGGCTCGAGTCGCCAATTTCGGAGAGGGGGTCCGACGCGCCATATGCGCCATATGCGCCATAGATGGCCGGTCCTGATTGGCACTGCGCTGCTCTTCGCCTGCTCGCCGGGCACTGGTGGAGGTTCGGGGGGCGACGGTGGATTGCCGGCCACTGGAGCCGGCGGGGGCGGCTCGGATGCCGGGGCAACGGACGCCGGCGCCACGGGCGGCGGGTCGGTGGACGCGGGCAGCGCCACGCACGCTCTGCTCCTGCACGTGAGTGGACCCGGCCAAGGCGCCGTCACAGCTGCGGGAATTCCCGATTGTCGCGACAGCTGCACCACGCTGGTGCCAGCCGGAAGCCGCGTTTCGCTCACCGCGGTTGCGAGCAGCGGGTCGTCGTTCAACGGCTGGAGCGGCGACTGCACAGGCTCCGGCAGCTGCGAGCTTCTGGTCGATCGGGATCGCGAGGTGACCGCCACCTTCCTGCCCGTCCCGCCGCCTCCCCCGCCACCACCGGTGCAGCACGCGATCCTCGTCATGCGGACCGGCAACGGCCGCGTCACCTCGAAGCCGGCCGGACTCGATTGCGGCAGCGCCTGCACCGCGAAGTTCGACGAGGGCACCGCCGTCGCGCTCACGGCGACCGCCGATCCCGGCTGGCAGCTCTCGGGCTTCGGCGGCGCCTGCAGCGGCAAGAGCTGCGTCGTCCAGCTCAACACCGACGCCACCGTCTATGCCACGTTCGAAGTCGTTCCGCCGCCGCCGCCGCCCGATGAGTGCGCGGGGCTCGTGCCGCAGGGCGTACCGCCGCCGCAGGTGTTCAGCGTTCCGCCCGAGCGCGAGCCGAGCACCGAGTGCAAGCCCGGCACGACCGACGGCTCCGGCACGATGTTCCTGCCGAAACTCACCTCAAGTGCGACGCCCTCGCCCTGGACCTATCGGTTCGTCGGGCTCGACGGCGTCGTGAAAGGGTCGTTCACCGACAGGAACAGCGACTTCTACTACTTCGACCCGTTCGAGCAGGCCAGCGGCTTCGTGGTGGCCCGGTACAACAACTACACGCCTTCAGGCGAGCCGCCCGCCAGCGTGTTCAGCGTCTCGCCGGCAGGCGTGAAGGGCCCGCCGCAGTACCTCGGGAGCAACTTCTTCACCGCCGCCATCAACCCCGTGGGCGGCGCGGTCACGGCCGACATCGATACTTTCAGCGCCGGCTCCGACGTCGTGTCCTGGGACGAAGGGGCGCATCGCCGCTGGACTGTCCACACCGCCCGAGCAGACTGGGTGGGTGTCGACCGCAAAGGCGCGACCCTGGTCATTCGCGCGGACTCGACCCCCCGCCGCGCGTTCTGGATTGATCCGTCCGGCGTCGCGGGCGCCGAGTTCGACTTCGCGAGCCAGGGTGTCCGCCTGGTTCCGCGCGTCGGCGACGGGTTCTTCGTCTACGACATGCAGGACAGCCTCGGGGTGGGAACCGCGGTCGCGCAGATCGATTCCTACGCCGCCCAAACCAAGGCGGCTCCCGCGTGGCTCGCGGCGCGCCCCCACAAGGGGCTGCATATGGTGCACGGCGGCGCGGGCTACGCGCTGATTGACCCCGCAGGCGACGTCGCACCGTGCAGCCAGCAGATCGAGGTGCTCGCGCCCTCGGGGAAGAGCTGCGGCACCGCCTCCTTCTCCATCGCCAACGGAGCCTGCAAGACGGGCGGGTTGACTGTCGGCTACGACGGGACGGTGATCCAGCAGCTTCCGTCCTCCATGGAATCGTACCCGGATCCGAATTGGGGCGCGCACAGCTGCACCTGGCGCTACTGGCCCGGCTTCTTCCGCTGAAGGACCGGGCGTCCTGGCTAGGACCGGGCGCGGAAGAGCAGCGCACCCACCAGCGCCGCGCCCGCCATCGCCGCAAGCTTGCCGGCGTGCTCGCGGGCGGAGAGCTGCAGGCTGCGGCCGCGCGCCAGCGCATCGAAGTCGCCGTGGGCGCCGCGGTCGCCGGGCAGCGGCGCGCGCAGGTTGTCGCTGCGCTCGATCGGATCCACCGGCCGCTCGTCCATCTGCCCGTCCCAGCCCTTGCGGGCGAGGTAGTGGTCGAGGAGGCCGCCGATGAACTTCTGCCCCAGGATCGCCTTCGCCGCCGGCCA
>JANXXR010000500.1 GCA_025350525.1 Deltaproteobacteria bacterium | reverse complement strand
ATCGACAAGACGGTGCCCGCCAAGATCCGCCTCCAGCGCGCGCTCGACCTGCCCGCCGGCCGCTCGGAGTTCGGGCTCCTGCGCGAGGTGGAGGAGATCGCCGCGCGCAACCAGGTCTTCCGCAGCTTCATCGGCATGGGCTACTCGAACACGGTCACGCCGCCGGTGATCCTGCGCAACATCCTCGAGAATCCAGGATGGTATACGCAGTATACTCCCTACCAGCCGGAGATCGCCCAGGGCCGCCTCGAGGCGCTGCTCAACTACCAGCAGATGGTCGAGGACCTGACCGCCCTGCCCGTCGCCAACGCCTCGCTGCTCGACGAGGCCACCGCCGCCGCCGAGGCGATGACCATGTTCCACAACATCGCCCCGAGCGGCGGCAACGCCTTCTTCGTGGCGCAGGACTGCCATCCGCAGACCCTCGAGGTGGTGCGGACGCGGGCCCGGCCCTTCGGCATCGAGATCGTCACCGGCGATCCGGCGGCCTTCGACTTTGGCGGGCACAAGCTCTTCGGCGCGCTGCTCCAGTGCCCGTCCACCGACGGCAAGATCCACGACCCGCGCGCCTTCATCGAGAAGGCGCATGCGGCGGGCGCGCTGGTGGTGATCGCCGCCGACCTCCTCGCGCTCACCCTGCTGCAGGCGCCGGGAGAACTGGGCGCCGACTGCGCGGTGGGCTCCTCGCAGCGGTTCGGCGTGCCGCTCGGCTACGGCGGCCCCCACGCCGCCTACTTCGCGACCAGGCAGGAGTACGTCCGCCACATGCCCGGGCGCATCATCGGCGTCTCCATCGACGCGCAGGGAAAGCGCGCGCTGCGCATGGCGCTGCAGACCCGCGAGCAGCACATCCGGCGCGAGAAGGCGACCTCCAACATCTGCACCGCGCAGGCGCTCTTGGCCATCATCTCTTCGATGTACGCCGTCTACCACGGGCCGCGCGGGCTCAAGGCCATCGCGCAGCACGTGCACGGGCTGACCGCGCAGCTGGCTCGCGGCCTTCTGGCGCTGGGCTTCACGCTGCGGCACGAGACCTTCTTCGACACGCTGGCGGTGCAGGTCGAGCCGCAGCAGCTGGGCGCCATCCTGGTGGCGGCCGAAGCGCGGCGGATGAACTTCCGCCGCCTCGACGGGCAGACCCTCGGCGTCTCGCTCGACGAGACCAACACGCAGGAAGATATACATGATATACTTGCCGCGTTTGCCGGCGCCCGCACCGTCCCCGACCTGCCCGCGGACGAGAGCCCGAGGCTGCCCAGGGCGCTCCTGCGCCAGAGCGGCTACCTCTCGCACCCTGTCTTCAACACCCATCACAGCGAGACCGAGATGCTGCGCTACCTGCGCCTGCTCGAGTCGCGCGATCTCTCGCTGACCCGCACCATGATCCCGCTCGGCAGCTGCACCATGAAGCTCAACGCCACCGCCGAGATGCTGCCCATCACCTGGCCGGCCTTCTCGCGGCTGCATCCCTTCGCGCCGCGGGCGCAGGCGGCGGGCTACACGCAGATCTTCCAGGAGCTGGAGCAGATGCTGGCCGAGATCACCGGCTTCCCCGGCGTCTCGCTGCAGCCCAACTCCGGCGCGCAGGGCGAGTACGCGGGCCTGCAAGTGATCAAGGCCTTCCACGAATCGCGCGGTGAGGGGCACCGCAACGTCTGATGATCCCGCAGTCGGCGCACGGCACCAACCCCGCCAGCGCCGCCATGGTCAACTATCGGATCGTGGTCATCAAGACCGCCGAGGACGGCAACGTCGACCTCGATGATCTGCAGAAGCGCGCCCGGGAGCACGCCAAAAACCTGGCCGCGCTGATGATCACCTATCCCTCCACGCACGGCGTCTTCGAGGAGGAGATCCGCCACATCTGCGAGGTGGTCCACCAGCACGGCGGGCAGGTCTACATGGACGGCGCCAACATGAACGCGCAGGTCGGCCTCTGCCGCCCCGGCGACTTCGGGCCCGACGTCTGCCACCTCAACCTGCACAAGACCTTCTGCATCCCGCACGGCGGCGGCGGCCCCGGCATGGGCCCCATCTGCACGGCCAAGCACCTGGCGCCCTTTCTCCCCGGCCACCCGGTGGTCCGCACCGGCGGCGAGAAGGCGACGGGCCCGGTGAGCGCGGCGCCGTGGGGGAGCGCGTCGATCCTGCTGATCAGCTGGGCGTACATCAAGATGATGGGCGCGGCCGGCCTCACCCAGGCGACCAAGGTCGCCATCCTCAACGCCAACTACATCGCGCGCCGCCTCGACGAGAGCTTTCCCGTCCTCTACAAGGGCAAGCACGGCTTCGTCGCGCACGAGTGCATCGTCGATCTGCGAGGTGAAGCGCGACGCCGGCATCGAGGTGGACGACGTCGCCAAGCGGCTGATGGACTACGGCTTCCACGCGCCGACCACCAGCTTCCCGGTCATCGGCACCCTCATGATCGAGCCCACCGAGAGCGAGCCCAAGGCCGAGCTCGACCGCTTCTGCGAGGCGATGATCGGCATCCGCGCCGAGATCCGCGAGGTCGAGACCGGCAAGGCGTCGCGCGACAAGAACGTGCTCAAGGGCGCGCCGCACACCGCCGAGGTCCTCACGGCCGACGCCTGGGACCGCCCCTACTCGCGCCAGCAC
>JANXXR010000497.1 GCA_025350525.1 Deltaproteobacteria bacterium | reverse complement strand
AAGCGGGCGCGGCGGTTGTGGGTGATGATCTTGACGTGCGAGTCGGTCATTGCGCCTCGCCCAGCGCGCCGTTGTCGATGAGCCGCGTCTTGCCGAGAAAGGCCGCCAGCAAGAGGCGGCTCTTGCCGTCGGCGCGCTGCGGACGCTGCAGCGCCACCGGATCGCGGACCGCGGCGTAGTCGAGGCGCAGGCCGCTCTCGGCGATGGCTTTGGCCGCGAGCTCCTCCAGCTGCGCGGCGCCATGCTCGCCGGAGCGGAAGGCAGAGCGGGCCGCGCCCAGCGCCTTCCACAGCGCGGTGGCCCTCCCGCGCTCCTCCGCAGACAGGTAGGCATTGCGCGACGAGAGCGCGAGCCCGTCGGCCTCGCGGACGATGGGCCGCCCGACCACTTCGGTGGCGACGTTGAGGTCCTGCACCATCTGCTCGATGACCCGGAATTGCTGGTAGTCCTTCTCGCCGAAGAAGGCCGCGTCGGCGCGGCTGAGCGCAAACAGCTTCAGCACCACCGTGCAGACGCCGCGAAAATGTCCCGGGCGCTTTTCGCCCTCGAGCGGCGCGGCCAGCAGGCCTGGCTCGACATGGGTCTGGAAGCCCGGCGGATAGATCTCGCGCTCGCCCTCCGGCGCAAAGACCACGTGCGCGCCCGCCTCCTCGCACTTGCGCAGATCGCCGGCCAGGTCGCGCGGATAGCGCGAGAGATCTTCGCCGGGCCCGAACTGCGCCGGGTTGACGAAGATGGTGACGGCGACGGTGGGCGCGCGCTGGCCGGCGGCCTGGATGAGCGACTGGTGCCCCGCATGGAGAAAGCCCATGGTGGGCACCAGCGCCAATTCGCCCTCGAGGCGCGCTTCCTGGCAGGCGCGGCGGAAGTGGTGAGCCGTGGTGACCACCGCTAGCGCCATCTTCGAGCTCAGCCCTTGCCGGGAATCGAGTAGAGCTGCGGCAGGTGCTTCTGCGGCTCGGGCGACGAGGAGAAGCTGTGCTCGGGCCCCGGGAAGGCGCCCTGCTTCACCTCGTCGCGGTACTTGGCCACCGCGCCGCCGATGAGGGCCGCGAGGTCGAGGTACTTCTTGACGAACTTGGGCGCGAAGTCGGGGTTCATGCCGAGCAGGTCGTAGCACACCAGCACCTGTCCGTCGCAGCCCGCACCGGCGCCGATGCCGATGACCGGGATGTCCACGCTGGCGGTGATCTCCGCCGCGAGATCGGCGGGCATCATCTCGAGGATGAGCGCGTAGCAGCCAGCGTCCTCCAGCGCGCGGGCGTCGGCGATGAGCTTCTGCGCCTTCTCCTCGCTGCGCCCCTGGACGACGTAGCCGCCCAGCTTGTGCACCGACTGCGGCGTGAGGCCGATGTGGCCCATCACCGGGACGCCCGCCCGCGCGATGCGGCGCACCACCTCGGCGTACTCGGCGCCGCCCTCGAGCTTGACGGCCTCGGCGCCGCCCTCCGAGACGAGGCGCATGGCGTTCTTGACGGCCTCGTCCGCGCTCGCCTGGTAGCTGCCGAAAGGCAGGTCGCCGACCACGTGCGCGTGCTCGGTGGCGCGGCTGACGGCGGCGCAGTGGTAGACCATCTGGTCCATGGTCACCGGCAGCGTGCTGTCGTGGCCTTGCACCACCATGCCCAGCGAATCGCCGACGAGGAGGATCTCGATGCCCGACCGGTCCAGCAGGCGGGCAAAGGAGGCATCGTAGGCGGTGAGCATGCTGATGCGCTCGCCGGCCTGCTTCATCTTGCGGAGCGTATTGATGGTGACCTTCTTCAAGGTTCACCTCCTGTTTTTGGCCCCTCGCCGATGCGTCAATTGGCCTGGTCGCCCACTCCTTCGAAGAGTTGAGCGCCGGACAGCCCGGCTCGAGACAGGGAAGTACCGGGGGAACATAGCATCGCCCGCGGCCGGCGCCAGTCCCACGATGGTCCAGCGCCGACCGGAGTGTGCGCTATCCCATTCGGGGGCCCGACCGCGTCAGACGCGGGTGCCCATCGGCTGGTAGAAATGGGTGCCGTGCCTGATGGCGGAGATGGCGCGGATCAGCTCCTCGAAGTCCTCCTCGCTGTCCACGAAGTCGAGGTCGCTGGTGTTGATGACCAAGAGCGGCGCCTCGTCGTAGCGGTGGAAGAAGTCGTTGTAGGTCCGCGACAGCTCGGCCAGGTAGTCGGTGTCGAACTTTCGCTCGAACTCGCGCCCGCGCTTCTTGATGCGCGCGTGCAGCACGTCGAGCCGGGCCTGTAGGTAAATGACCAGGTCGGGCTTCATCACCCGCGGCCCCAGCATCTGGTAGATGCGCTCGTAGAGGGCGAGCTCGTTGGGGTCGAGCGTGATCGAGGCGAAGATGCGGTCCTTGACGAAGAGGTAATCGCTGACCGTCACCTGCGAGAAGAGATCCTGCTGGAACAGCTCTTGTTGTTGCTTGAAGCGCGAGAGCAAAAAGAAGAGCTGGGTCTGGAAAGCGAACTTGTTCCGGTCCTGGTAGAAGCTGGCCAGGAAGGGATTCTCCTCGACGATCTCGAAGATGTTGCGGGCGCCGAAGCGCTTGCCGAGCGCGCGGGTGAGCGTCGTCTTGCCCACGCCGATCGGCCCTTCGACCACGATGTAGCGGTGCTTCGGATCCATTCGTGCTCCGCGAGGGCGCGGAGATCAACACAATCGCGGCGAGGTTGCAGCATTGACATTTCCGGGTGATTCGGGTTTGCGCGCCGCGGGGCGGCGACGCATCCTCGCAGCCAGCGCCAGCGCCTTCCCGGAGCCAACATGGACACCCACCGCATCGACAATCCCTACACCGGCGAGACCGTCGCCGAGCGCCCGCTGCTCGTGGCCTCCGAGGTGGAAGGCCTCGTCTCCCGCGCCTTCCGCGCCCACAAGCAGTGGACGCGGGTGCCGCTTCCGGAGCGCATCGCCCTCTGCGAGCGCTTCTGCCAGGAGTTCGAGAAGGACGGCGAGCGCATCGCCCGCGAGGTCACCCAGCAGATGGGCAAGCCTCTCTCGCAGGCGCGCGGCGAGGTGAAGACGGCCCTCTTCCGCGCCCGCACCATGATGTCGCTGGCCACCGAGGCGCTGCGCGACGAGCCGCTGCCGCCGGTGCCGGGCTTCACCCGCTTCATCCGGCACGACCCGGTCGGCGTGGTCCTCGACATCAGCGCCTGGAACTATCCGCTCCTGATCACGGTCAACGTCGTCCTGCCGTCGGTGCTGGCGGGCAACGCGGTGATCATCAAGAGCGCCAACCGGACGGCGCTGTGCGGCGACGCCTTCGCCCGCGCCTTCGAGAAGGCCGGCGCGCCGGAGAATCTGGTGGTCGCCATCGACGCCGCCCACGACGTCTGTGCGCAGATCATCGCGCGGCAGGAGGTGGGCTTCGTCAGCTTCACCGGCTCGGTGCGCGGCGGCCACGAGGTCTACCGCGAGGGCGCCAAGCGCTTCATCGACGTTGGCCTCGAGCTGGGCGGAAAGGATCCCGCCTACGTCGCGCCCGACGCCGACCTCGATCACGCCATCGCCAACATCGTCGACGGCGCCTTCTACAACGCCGGGCAGAGCTGCTGCGGCATCGAGCGCATCTACGTCCACTCCTCCGTCTACGACCGCTTCGTCGAGGGCGCCCTCGCCGAGGTGCGCAAGTACCGGCTGGGCGATCCGCTCGAAGCCGCGAGCTCGATGGGCCCGATGGCCCAGCCCGACGCTCCGCAGAAGCTGGCCGCGCAGGTGGCCGAGGCCCGCGCCAAGGGCGGCCGCGTCCTCTGCGGCGGCGCGCCCATCCACGACGCTGCCGGCAAGGGGCGCTTCTTCGATCCCTGCCTGGTGGTCGAGGCCACCCACGCCATGCACGGCCTGATGGTCGAGGAGAGCTTCGGACCCATCGTCGGCGTGCAGCGGGTGGCCGACGACGACGAGGCCGTCCGCCTCATGAACGACAGCCCCTACGGCCTGACCGCGGCCATCTGGACCCGCGACCAGGAGCGCGCCTTCCGCGTGGGGGCGCAGATCGAGACGGGCACCTTCTTCATGAACCGCTGCGACTCGCTCGATCCGCTGCTGCCGTGGACCGGAGTGAAGGACACCGGCAAGGGGATGACGCTCTCGAAGTACGGCTTCCTCGGCGTCACCCGGCGCAAGTCCTTCCACCTGCGCACCCAGACGTAGCGCCCGGCATCGGAGGGATCATGCCACTGGTCCGCATCGCCCTGCGCAAGGGCACGACTTCCGAGTTCCGCCGCCAGCTGTCCGACTCCGTCCACCGCGCCATGGTGGAGGCGATCAAGATCCCGGAGGCGGACCGGTTCCAGATCATCACCGAGCACGACGAGGGCGGGCTCGTCTACGACCCCTCCTACCTGGGCATCGCCCGCAGCGACGCGGTGGTGTTGATCCAGATCACCATCAGCGCTGGGCGGACGGTCGAGGTGCGCAAGGCCCTCTTCGCGCGCATCGCGGCGCTGCTGGCGGAGTCGCCGGGCCTGCGCCCCGAGGACGTCTTCGTCAACCTGATCGAGGTGGCCAAGGAGAACTGGTCCTTCGGCAACGGTCTCGCGCAGTACGCGACTTAAGGGAGGGCGCGCTCCACGGCCGCGAACTCCTCGACGCTGAGCGTCTCGGCGCGGCGCTGCGGATCGATGCCCGAGAGCTTGAGCGCCTCGCGCCCGCCCTCGAAGTGCTTGAGCGCGTTCCACAACGTCTTGCGCCGCAGGCCGAAGGCCGCCTTGACCAGCGCGCGGAAGCGCTTCTCGTCGCGCACCTCGGCGCGGGGCCGCTCCAGCATCTCCAGCACCAGCGCGCTCGACTCGACGTCGGGCGGCGGAGTGAAGAAGTGGCGCGACACCTCCAGACCGATGTGGACCTCGGCGACGTGCTGCACCAGGACCGAGAGCAGCCCGTAGTCGCGGCCGCCCGGCGGCGCGGCGATGCGCTCAGCCACCTCGCGCTGGAGGAGGAAGACCGCCCGCTTCACTGCCTCGCGCTGGTCGAGCAGGTGGAAGAGGATCGACGAGGTCAGGTGGTACGGCAGGTTTCCGCAGAGCACGATGCGCCCGCCCGCCCGCGCGGCGATCGCTTTGAGGTCAAACGATTTTGCGTCGGCCTCGGCGATCTCGACGCCGGGCAGCTGGTCGCGCAGGATCGGCACCAGCTCGCGGTCGCGCTCGACCGCCACGATCTGCGCGCCGGTGGCCTTGAGGGACTGCGTGAAGTGCCCGAGGCCGGCGCCCAGCTCGACGCAGAAGTCAGAAGGCTGCAGCCGGAGCAGCTCCGTGAGCTGCGTCAGCACGCGCTCGTCGCCGAGGAAGTTCTGGCCCCAGTCCTTCTTGGGCTTGAGGTGATGCTTGCGCAGGAGCTCGGCGGGCTTCACTGGTACTGGCCCGCCCGGCAGAGCTGCGCGAAGCTGCGCAGCGGCTCCTTCTCGCCGGGCGCAACGGCGTCGAGCTCGGCGGCGGCCGTGCGGATGAGCCAGGCGTCGATGATGCGGGCGCGCTCGGCAGCGGTGCCCCAGTGGTTCAGCCCGTGGAGCGCGGCGCGGCGGCAGTGATCGGCCGGCATCGCCAGCACGCTGTCGAGCACGCCCAGCAGCGTGCGGCGCACCGGCTCGCAGTCGGCGCAGAACACTCCCGCCGCCGAGTCCCCGGGCTTTCCGGGAGCGGCGTCCTCGAGCAGGTCGAACCACATGTGCGCGTCGGGGCCGTGCGCATCGGCGGCAAAGAGATCGCGATACAGCACTTCCATCGCCGCCACGCAGGAGATGCGCGCTCCCTGCGGAAGGTCGTGGTTCCAGAGCTGCTGCGAGAAGAAGTCGGGCTGGAACCAGCCGGGCAAAAACCAGAGCCCCTGCTGTCGCTGCGCCGCCGTGAAGCGCTGGAGCACGGCGGGCGCGCGCAGGAGCTTCTCGGCGTGCGCGAGTTGGAGGGCCGGATCGACCAGCAGCGCCGTGCCGGGCTGCGCCTCGTCCACGTGCCAGGCGTCCGAGGCGCGATCGAAGGCGTGGGCGAGGAAGGCGTCGAAGCTCGCGCCCCGGAGATCGACGGTGCGGGTGGGCGCTGCCGGCAACCGCGGCTTCACAGCCGCCATCCCGGATCAGCCGACATCTGCGCCGCCGCCCGCTCGCCGCGCGCCAGGTGGACCGCGCCGGCCATGGCGATCATCGCGCCGTTGTCGGTGCAGAGCTTCGGGCTGGGCAGATGCAGCGAGATCTCCTCTGCCGCGCAGCGCTCCAGAGCCAGCGCCCGCAGCCGCGAGTTGGCCGCGACGCCGCCGCAGATCACCAGCGCGTGCAGCCCCGCCCCGCGCGCCGCCCGCACCGCCCGCAGGGTCAGCGCGTCGCAGACGGCCTCCTGGAAGCTGGCGCAGAGGTCGGCCAGGTCGGCCTGGCCGTGCTCGCGGACGTGGGTCTGCACCGCCGTCTTCAGGCCGCTGAAGGAGAAGTCGAACTGCACCGTCTTGCTCCGCCTGGAGAGCCCGCGGGGGAAAGTATACTTGGTACGATCTCCGCCCTGCGCCAGCCGGTCGATGTGCGCGCCGCCCGGATAGGGCAGCCCCAGGAGCTTGGCCACCTTGTCGAAGGCCTCGCCCGCGGCGTCGTCGAGGGTGTGGCCCAGCGCGCGGTACTGCCCGAGCGCGCGCACCTCGTAGAGCGAAGTGTGGCCGCCGGAGACCACCAGCCCGAGCCACGGCGGCGCGGGCGCGTGGTCGGACAAGAGCACCGCGAGCAGGTGCCCTTCGATGTGGTTGACCCCCACCAGCGGCAAGCGCGCTCCCGCGGCCAGCGACTTCCCCACCTGCACGCCGACCAGCAGCGCGCCGACCAGGCCGGGACCGCGAGTGACGCTGATGCCGTCGAGATCGCGCAGCGCGCAGCCCGCCTCGCGCAGCGCCTCGTCCAGCACCGGGAGCACGCGCTGTAAGTGGTCGCGCGAGGCCAGCTCCGGGACCACGCCGCCGAACTTCTCGTGCACCTCGGCCTGGGTGTGGACCACGTTCGAGAGCGCCCGGGCGCGCGGCCGCTCGCTTGCGGCGTCGCCCACCTCCACCACTGCGGCGGCGGTCTCGTCGCAGCTCGTCTCGACGCCCAGTACGCGCACGCGCTCTTACTAACCTCAATGCCCGAGATTGGCGAGGATCAGTCGCACGTCGCGCGCGTACTCGCCCTTGGGCTCCAGCTCGAGATAGCGCCGGTAGGCCTTGAGCGCCTTGGCGTTCTCGCCGAGGCTCTGCCAGGCGGTGCCGAGCAGGAGCTGCGTGCGGCCGCTCGCGGGGTCGAGGCGCGCCGCCGACTCGAGGGGCGGCACCGCGCTGCGCGGCTTGTCGGCTTCGAGGTAGGCGTCGCCCAGCGCCAGGAGCGCCGGCGCTGCTTGCGGGCGCTCCCGCACGGCGCGGCGGAAGTGCGCGATGGCCTCCCGGTACTTGCCGGCGCGGAGCTGCTGTTCGCCCAGCGCCAGCGCTCTCTTGTAGAGCTGCTCCGAGGCGGACCCGGCGGCGGCGGGAGTTGGCGGCTCGGCGGCGGCGGGCGGCGCAGCGCGCTCCGCCGGCGTGGGCCGGGCCGGACTCGGCGGCGGCACCTGCTCGACGGCCGCGGGCGCGAGCCAGGGCGCGTCCTTCCTGTCGGTGTCGGGCTGGCGGCGCAGCAGGAGCGCCGCGACGATCAGCGCCACGGTGACGCCGGCGGGGATCCAGAGCCAGCGCCGCTTTCGCCGCACCGGCTTCTTTCGCAGGGCCGCCTCGAAGCCGCGGGCGGGCGGCGGCGTGCCCGGCACGATGGCCTGGATGGGCGGCGTCGTCACCGCCACCGGCGCGATGGGCGGCGTGGGCACCGGGGCGATCGGCGACGCCGACACCGGGGCGATGGGCGGCGCCGACACTGACGATGCCGGCGGCCGATACGAGAGCTGCGTCTCGCCTTCGCTGGCCGGGCTGCCGTCGATGAGGCGCGCCACCGGCGCGTCGGGCGCGAACTTCTTCGCCGCCTCCCCGACCGCCGGCGACATCCACCGCGAAGGCCGGCCGCTTCCCGCCGGGCGATCCGGCGCCCCCAGCGCATCCGAGCCGTCGCTCAGGTGCGGAGGCAGCTCGACCACGCGGGAGAGCCGCACCGCCGCGCCTTGGGCGATCCGCACCCGCGCCTCTTCCGCCTCGCGCCGCAGCCGTTCGCGCCGCACTCCGCGCAGCGGCGGAAAGCGCACCAGCGGCAGCGCCGGCCTCGCCGCCTCCTGCGGCACCGGCGGCTCGGTGACCAGCTCTTCCGGGAGCAGCTCCTCGACCGGAGGCGGATCGGAGAGCCATTGATCGAGGGACGGCTTCAGCGCGGTCGCCTTCGACTCGACCGCGCGCAGGATGCCGGCCGCGATCAGCCGGCGCACCACCTGCAGCGTGTTCAGGTCGTCGACGGGCGAGAGGTCGATGGCCTCCCGCAGCGTGCGGCGCCCATCGAAGCTGCGGACCACGCCGTTGACCTCGTCGGGCAGGTCGGCCAGGTCCTCGGCGAGCCGCGGATAGTCCACCGCGAAGACCGAGGTCATGGGCAGCTCGCCGGAGGCGCGGCCCAGCTCCTCGGTCCGCCGCATCGCCTCGACCAGCGACGCCTCGGTGCCGCCCTCGATGCGCAGCTCGCGATCGACCGCCTGGGGCTCGATGCGGAAGCCGCCGCTCTCCCAGGTCATCAGCCGGAAGAAGGCCGCCTCGCCCTGCAGCGGCCCGAGCTCGGCGTCCACCACCTGGCCGTCGCGCACCCAGAGCCGCGCGGTGCGCCCGTAGGTCTCGCAGCTCACCACCGCGCTGGTCTGCGCCAAAAGCAGCGCCTGGAGCGCGTCGAGCAGGCCCAGGTCGCGCATCGAGCCGCGGATGAAATCTGTCTTCGAGCCCTGCAGCAGCTCGCGCTTTTCGAGGAGCGACTGCGCCCGCTGCACCAGCTCGCGCAGCAGGATGGGCTTGCGCAAGAACTCGTCGGCGCCGGCCTCCAGCGCGCGCGGGGCCAGCGACTTGTCGGCGCTGGTGACCACGATGGGCAGCAGCGGATGCGTGTCGCGCAGCGCCTGGCAGACCGCGAGGCCGTCCTGCGAGGGCAGCGAGGCTTCGCAGATGAAGAGGTCGGGGGGCGACGCCTGCACGCGCTGCAGCGCCTGGGCTCCGTCCATCGACGACTCGACCGCGAAGCCCGCCTTGCGCAGCGCCAGCTCGAGGATGCGCAGGCTGCGCGGGTCAGCGTCGGCGATGAAGAGACGGGGCTTCGCCACGGCGCGTCCTTTTCAATTCTTGCGCTTGCCGAAGAGGAGGCCCGAGAGGACGCCGCCTCCCGTCTTGGCCTGCTTGCCGCGGCGCTGCTCGATGAGGCGCAGCTCCAGCGCGGCGTCCGAGTGCCCGGGGTCGACCTGCAGCGCCTTGCGGAACGCGTCGCAGGCGGAGTCGGGATCCTTGGTGCGCCAGAGCACGCCCGCGACGTAGTAGGTGCGCGCGGTCACGCCGGGCGCCCGCAGCGCGCGGTTGATGAGCGTGGCCGCTTCTTCCTTGGCGGCCGGCGTCCCCTTGGGGTCCGCCACCAACGCCCAGGCCAGCGCCGCCAGGCCATCGCCGGTGGCCTCGAGGTCTACCGCCCGCCGCAGCTTCTGGATGGCGCCTTCGAAGTCGCGCTTCTTGAAGAGGACGTCGCCCATCTTGAGCGCGAGCGTCGCCTCCTCCCTGCGCGAGTTGGGCTTGCCGCCCGCCTTCACTTTCGCGTCGTAGCGGGTGCGCAGCTCGGCGGTGCTGATGGCGTCGTACGAATCCTTGAGCTGCCCGAAGAGCGCCTGCAGCTCGGGCTGCATGGCCCCGGAGGCGCGGTCGGGATGGAAGCGCTTGGCGAGCCCGAGGTAGGCGCTCTTGATCTGGTCGTTGGTCGCGCCCGGCGAGACGCCCAGCCGCGCGTACGCGTTCTGGGTCAGCGCCATGCGCGCGCGCGAGCGGACCTCGTCCACGAAGCGCTGGTCCTCCGGGGTGAGCAGCGATTCGTCGAGCACCGCTTTCGGGACCTCCGCCTCCTGCCTGACCGCGCCGGCCTGCTCCTCGTGCGCGGGCGGCATCCCGCCCAGGTTGCGCAGGCCGCGGGCCGTCATCTTCTTGCGCAGCTCGCGGGACTGGCCCGCGTCGGATCCACCGGCCTCGGGTTCCAGCGCGTGGTCGAAGGTCGGCTCCTCGCGCCCCGAGCCTGCCGTGCTCCCTCCCTCCTCGGCGCCGCCGCGCGGGCGGTGGTCGATCTCGAGCGTCTCCTCCATCTCGCCGGCCTGCGCCGGCAGCCCGGGCAGGTCATCGAGGGAGAGCGCGTCGAGCCGCGCCAGCGCGTCGTCCTCGTCCACCGCCACCCGGCGTTGGGACGGCGCCGATCGGCGAGACGAACCTGCCGGCGCCTCGAGCAGCGGCTCCTCCTCCAGCTCGATCGGCGCGCGCGAATGGGGCGGCTGCAGCCCCGTCTCGGCGAAGGGGTCCACCTTCGCCGCGTCGCGGACCGGGGCGGGAAAGAGCGCGGGCTCGCCCAGCGCGTCGTCGAAGGGGCCGGCCTGCCGCGGCGGCTCGGGCAGCGGATCGAGGAGCGGCTCCAGCTGCTCGGGCTCGTGCGCGTGCGCCAGGTGCTCGGGTGGCAGCGGCTCGAGGAGGTCCGCCTCGGGTTGCAGCGCTTCCATGTGCTCGGGCTGGAGCAGCTCGGGCTCGGGCGGCAAGGGCGCGGGCGCTCGGGCACGCGGCGGTGGATCGGCGCGGACCTTTGGCGGAGCGTGGCGTGCGGCGGGCTGCGCAGCCGGCTGCGGGCGCGCGGCTTGCGGCTGCGGTCTCGCGGGAGCTTGCGGCTGCGGTCGCGCGGGAACTTGCGGCTGCGGCGCGGCTGCGGCTGGCTGCGGCTCGGCTCCGCCGGCGAGGAGCAGCCCGACCAGGAGCGCCTCGGCCCGGGTCTGCGACAGCCGCGACGCCTGCACGAACTCCTCCAGCTTGCGCGGCAGCGCCAGCAGCGCCGCGGCCCGCCGGTCGAGGTCGCTCAAGGTCACCCGACCCTGCAGCTCCGGCCAGTCGTGCGAGAGCCGCGCGGCGCCGCGCCCCAGCCAGTCGAGCACCCGGCGGCGTCGCGCCTCGTGCTGCGGGAGCTCGAGCGCGTCGATGACGCAGGAGACCGGATCGACCACCACCTCGCGCGCCCAGGCGGGCGGCGGCTCCCAGCCCCGCCAGTCGTACTTGCCGCTGGGCAGGCAGAGCAGCGTGGTCAAGTTGGCGGTGTGCTGCGCGCCCAGCGCGGTGCGGAGCTGATCGTGCGTGAGCAGCCCGCGCTCGACCAGCACCTCGCCGTGGCGCTGCCCCTTGCCGGTGGCCTCCTCGGCGCTGGACTCGATGTCGAGCGCGGCCACCCAGTCATTGACGAGCAGCACGTGCGCCAGCGTCTGGAAGCCCGCGAAGCGCCCGGTGCCGCACATGTCGCCGGCGCGGAAGAAGCAGCGGATCTCCGCGTCGGCCGTCTCCATCCAGAGCGTGCCGCTGGCGCGCGAGCGGAAGACCGCGGCCACGAGCTCCGGCGCGCTCGTCTCCGCAAGCTCCCCTTGTGCGAGCGAGGGCAGGAGCTCGAAGGTATCCACGTTGCCATCCTACCCGTTTTTGACTGCGCGAATCTGCCGCAAAGCCTCGTACACCGCGATTCCGGTGCAGGTGGAGAGATTCAGGCTGCGGGCGGAGGGCACCTCGATCATGGGGACCCTCACCCAGCGGGAGACAAAGCGGTCGAGAACAGGCTTGGGGAGGCCGTCCACCTCGTCGCCGAGGATGAGCCAGTCGCCCGGCTGGAAGCGCGCCTCCCAGAGCCCGGTGCGGGCGCGCCCGGTGAAGAGGTGCACGCGCCCGGGCTCGAGGGGGCCCGCCTCGACCAGCTCGTCGAAGGAGCTCCAGGTGGCGGCGTGCACCTTGTCCCAGTAGTCGAGCCCGGCGCGCTTGAGCCGCGCGTCGTCGAGGGAGAAGCCCAGCGGCGCGACCAGGTGCAGCCGCGAGCCGGTCACCGCGCAGAGGCGGGCGACGTTGCCGGTGTTGGGCGGAATCTTTGGCTGCACCAGCACGACGTTGAGCGGCGCGTGGCCGCCGTCGAGAAAGAGAGCTTGTGCGCCCGGCTGTGGACCGGTATGCGGATCCGGCATGGTGGGGATCGCGATCATTGCCAATCCCAACGCGCGCCGCAACCGCGAATGGCCGCTGGCAGCGCAGCAGCTGCGCAAGGCGGCGCCGGGCGCGCCGCTTCTGGAGACGCGCACTCCCGACGAGCTGACCCGGGCGGCGAAGCAGCTGGCCAAGGATCCGCCCCGGGTCCTGGCCATCGCCGGCGGAGACGGCACCGTCACGCACACGGTGACCGCGCTGGCGCTGGCCATGGACGGGCAGCTTCCTCCGCTGGCGCTGTTGGGCGGAGGCGCCTACGACTCGCTGGCGCCGCTGGGCGGCAAGGGCGACGCGGAGGACCGGCTCAAGCGGCTGGCGCTGGCGGTCTCGTCCGGCGCGGAGCTGCAGTCGGTGCAGCGCGACACCCTCAAGATCGAGGGGCGTTGCGGCTTCCGCTTCGGCGTCGGGCTGCCGGTGCGCTTCATCGAGGCCATCTACGCGACGGGTAGCACCGGGCCCTGGGCCAGCACGCAGCTGCTCGCGCGCGTCTTCGCCTCCTCGCTCTCGGGCGGCGCCCTGGCGCGCAACCTCTACGCGCTCATGGACCTGCGCGTCCGCCTCGACGGCGAGGAGTGGCCGCGGGTGCCCATCTACGGCCTGGTCTGCTCGACGGTGGAAGAGGCCGGGCTCGGGCTGCGTCCCTTCCGCCGCGCCACCGAGCAGCCGGGGGCGTTCCAGGCGCTGGGGCTGACCGCCGGGCCGCGCCAGTTCGCGCTGGAGCTGCCGCGGCTCCTCCTCGGGCTGCAGGCGCGGCGCGACCGGCTGATCGAAGGCGTGGGCGAGAAGCTGGAGCTGTCGGCGCGGGCACCGCTGGGGTTTCTCCTCGACGGCGAGATCTACTCGAGCCCCAAAGGCTCGCTCACCGTCTCGCTGGGCCCGCGCGTCTCGCTGGTGCGCTCGTGAGCCTGGTCAACCGCCGCACCGGCGCCGTGCTGGCGAGAGAGGTCGAGCGGGCCGTCTCGGTGCGGGCGCGGCTGCGCGGCCTGCTCGGGCGGGCGGGGCTGGCCGAGGGAGCGGCGCTGGTGATCGAGCCCTGCACCTCGATCCACACCTTCTTCATGCGCTTTCCCATCGACGTGGCCTTCGTCGCCCGCGATGGCCGCGTGCTGCGGGCCATCTCCGATCTGCGCCCGTGGCGCGCGACTCGCGTCTACCCTGCGGCGGCGCTGGTGGTCGAGCTTCCCGCGGGGACCCTGCAGCGCACGCAGACCCGCGACGGCGACGGGCTCGAGTTCGTGGTTTGACCGGCGCGCCCCGGTGTTGCTAGCCTCCCGCACCTCTCTTCCCCGGCGCGTCCGTGCAAATCCTCCACGCATCCAAGTCCGACGTGGGCATGAAGCGCGACAACAACGAGGACAACTTCCTCGTCTTCGCGGAGCAGAACCTGTTCGCGGCCTTCGACGGCATGGGCGGGCACGCCGCCGGCGAAGTGGCCTCGGCCATCGCCGCCAGCGAGGTGAAGGAGTTCTTCGACTTCACCGGCAAGGACGAGGAGGCCACCTGGCCCTTCAAGGGCGAGCGCGAGAAGACCTACGACGAGAACCGCGCCGTCACCGCCATCAAGCTCGCCAACGCCCGCATCATCGAGCAGAGCGAGCAGGACGGCAAAAAGAAGAACATGGGCACCACCGCGGTGATGGTGCACTTCGTCGAGCGCACCGGCGCAGGGCCCCGGGCGCTGGTCGCGCACGTCGGCGACAGCCGCGTCTACCTCTTCCGCAAGGGGCAGCTGCAGCGCATCACCATCGACCACTCGCTGGTCGAGGAATATCTGCGGATGGGGAAGATCACCGAGGAGGAGGCGAAGAACTTCCCGCAGAAGAACATCATCCTGCGGGCGCTCGGGCAGCAGAAGCAGGTGGAGGTGGAGATCAACGTCTACCAGCCGCAGCCGGGCGACATCTTCCTGCTCTGCTCCGACGGGCTCTCGGGCATGATCACCGACGAGGCCATGCAGGGCATCATGCAGAAGCAGGGCAAAGACCTCGACGCGGCGGCGAAGAAGCTCATCGACACCGCCAACGCCAACGGCGGCGCCGACAACGTCACCGTCATCCTCGCCCAGTACCAGCCGGGCTAGGTGCGGGCGAGGTTCATCCTCTTCCTCTCTTGCGCAGCCCTGGTCGTCGCGCTCTGGCCGGCGCTGACCGGCGCGGAGATCTTCGGCTTTCGCGACATGCTGCACAACTACGGACCCATGCGCGAGCTGGTCTGGAGCGGGCAGCTGTCCCTCTGGAACGACCGGTCGTTCGGGGGCGCGTCGCTGCTCGCCGACATCGTCCAGCAGCCGTTCTATCTGGGCACGCTGGCGATGCGCGCGCTGCGGGCGCCCGCTTGGCCCGGCATCTCGCTCTTCCTCCTGCTGCATGCCGCCCTCGGAGTGCTGGCCACCTGGGCGCTCTTGCGGCGACTGGTGCCCGGCGCGGCCGCGGCGCTGGGCGCCCTGGTCTTCGGGCTCTGCGGCTTCTCCTTCGCCGACTTCTCCAACTTGCAGTGGGCCTGCGCGGCGGCCTGGGTGCCGGTGGTGATGCTCGCCTTCGATCTCTGGGCCGAGCGGGGCGGCGCCGCGCGGGTGGCCTTCGTCGCGGTGGCGCTGCCGCAGATCCTCCTCGCCGGCGACCCCCAGCTGTGCGTGCTCACCGGCTTGGCCGGCGCGGGGCTCGCCCTTCACCGCCAAAAGCGTCCCCTCGCGCAGCTCCTGCGTGAAGGAGCGCTGGCCGCGGCCCTGGCGGTGATCATCGCCTCGCCGCAGATCTTCTCGACGCTCCGCGCGGTGGGGGGCCTCGCGCGCGGCGCTGGTCTCTCGCGCGAGATCCGCGAGCAGTGGTCTCTGCACCCTGCCCGGCTCGCCGAGCTGTTCGTGCCGCGGCTCTTCGGCCGGCTCTTCTCCGACGAGTTCTGGGGCGGCTTCACCGTCTCGCCGCCCTGGAAGCGCAACTACGTGCACTCGATCTACGCCGGCCTTTTCGGCCCCGCGCTCCTCGTGCTGGCCGTCCGGAGGCGGCGGCGCGAGGCCTTGCCCTTCCTCTGGATGGCGGCGCTTTCGCTGGCGCTCGCGCTGGGCAGCTCTTTCTTCCACCTCTACGGAGTCCTCGGCGAGGCGGTGCCGCTCTTCCAGGTCTTCCGCTATCCGCAGCGGCTGCTCGCGCTCTTCATGCCGGCCTGGGCGGCACTCTTGGCGCTGGGCGCGGCCGAGCTCGAATCGCTTCCCCGCTCCCGCCGCGTCGCGCTCGGGCTCTCCGCCACCCTGCTCGCCGCGGCGGCGCTGGCGGCCACCGCACTGCTGGCGCCGGAGGATCCCGCCCCCAGGTTCTTGCTGGTCGGCGGCCTGGGTGCGGTCTCCCGCTCCGCCCTCCAGATCGCGCTGGTGGGGGCGGCCTCCTGCGCGGCGCTGCTGGTGCCGGCGCGCTTCGCCGTCACCGCCCTCGCGGCGGTGCTGGTCTTCGACCTCCCGGCGGCCAACGCCGAGATGCTAGGCCTGCTTTCGCGCAATGAGATGCGCGGCCCTCCCGCCGTCTGCGCGGCGCTCGACGAAGCCGCGGGTCACGCGCCTCGCGAAACCTTTCGCATCTACGTCGATCAGGATCCGCTCGAGCAGGGCCGGCCGCCCGGCTTCGCCGAACAGAGGGTGCGCGAATACCACTTCGGCAAGCGCAACCTCACCGAGGCCTGCGGCTTTCGCGAGACGGTGGCCCTGACCTCGCTCGACCCAGGCGCCGAGCTCAAGCTGTGGCGCGAGGTGTCGCCCCTGCGGATGCTGCGGGTGATGGGCACGCGCTTCGTCGTCACCGGCCCCGGCCGCGCGCGGCAGTTCGGCGGCCGCGAGGTCTCGGTGGACCCTCGCTGGGGCTTCGCCATCGTCGAGCTGCCCGACCCGGCCCCGCTCCTCTTCCGGCCCGCCGCCGTGGAAGAGCTCGCTAGCGCGCGGCTGATCGCGGCGGCGCGCGCGCGGCCCGAGTTGCTCGGCGCGGGCGTCGCTGCCCTCGACGCGGCCCCCCGCGCGCACCGGCCCGACCCTTCTGCGCTGCTGCTCGCGTGGGCGTCTTTGGGCGAGGCGATTTCCTTCCGCGTCCGCCAGCAGCAGCCCGGCTACTGGGTGCTGGCGGCGACGCTCGACGCCGACTGGCGCGCCACCGTCGACGGCGCGCCCGCGGCCATCGAGACCGCCGACCTGGTCCGCCGCGCCGTCTGGGTCCCCAAAGGAGAGCACCAGGTGTCGCTGCGCTACCGGCCACTTTTGCAGCTCTGGCTCTACGCGCTCTCGCTCGTGCTCTCGCTCGCCCTGGGCACCGCCGCGGCCTTGGGGTGGCGCGGCCATCGCCTCCGTCGCACAATCCGGCCATGAGCTCCCTCCGCCTGCCCACTCCGCAAGAGGCGCTGCCCGGCCGCGCCGAGCCGATGCGCGTTCCGCCCCGACACACGGTCCTCGGCGCCCCGCTCTTGCCGCCCTTTCCCGAAGGAAGCGAGCGCGCCATCTTCGGCCTCGGCTGCTTCTGGGGAGCCGAGCGCGTCTTCTGGCAGCTGGACGGTGTTCTCACCACCGCGGTCGGATACGCCGGCGGCTTCACCCAGAACCCGACCTATCGCGAAGTCTGCTCCGGCGGCACCGGCCACACCGAGGCGGTGCTGGTGGTCTACGACCCGAAGAAGATCTCCTATGCGGCGCTGCTGAAGAAGTTCTGGGAGAGCCACGATCCGACCCAGGGCATGCGCCAAGGCAACGACGCCGGCACGCAATACCGCAGCGCCATCTACGCCAGCACGCCTTTGCAGCGGGCGCAGGCCGAGCAGTCGCGCGACCTCTTCCAGCAGGCGCTCTCGGCCTCGCGGCTGGGACGGATCACCACCGAGATCGCCGACGCGCCCGCCTTCTATTACGCCGAGGAATCTCACCAGCAGTACCTGGCGAAGAATCCGGGCGGCTACTGCGGGCTGGGTGGCACCGGCGTCTCCTGCCCGGTTGCGCCGCCGCCGCGGGCTTGAGCGCCGCCGCGCAGGACTCGAGCGCCGCCGCGCAGGCATCCGGCAAGGCCGGCGCGTTCGTGCTGGCGGCAGTGATGGTCGCCGCCGCGGCAGTCCGGCTCGCCACCTTGCGCATCCCGCTCGAGCGCGACGAGGGCGAGTACGCCTGGGGCGGCTTTCTGCTCCTGCGCGGCGAGCCGCCCTTTCGCTCCTACTTCACCCTCAAGCTTCCCGGAACCGCAGCCTCCTACGCGGCTTCGATGGCCCTCTTCGGCGAATCGATCGCCGGCATCCGACTCGGGCTCCTGCTGGTGAACCTGTGCACCACCGTGCTCGTCTTCCTGCTCGGGCGACGGCTCATCGGCCGCCGCGGGGCGGCAGCGGCGGCGATTGCCTTCTGCTCGCTCTCGCTCTCGCCGGCGCTGCTCGGAACCTTTGCCCACGCCACCCACTACGTCCTCTTCCCCGCGCTGGCCGGGCTCCTCGTCCTGCAACATGCGCTCGAAGACGAGCGGCGGCCCTGGCTCTTCGCGCTGGGTGGCGCGCTGCTCGGCGCGGCGGTGCTGATGAAGCAGGCGGGCGCGGTCTTCCCGCTCTTCGCCTTCTGCTGGCTCCTCGCGGCGGGCCGGCGGCGCCCGGACAGGCTTCGAGAGCTGGGCGCCTTCTGCCTGGGTGCCGCGGCGCCCCTCGCCCTGACCGCGGCGGCGCTTTTGCTCGAAGGTACGCTGGGCACGGCCTTCTTCTGGACCTTCACCTATGCGCGCACGTACGCCTCGGCCACCGGGCTTGGGGAGGGCGCCATCAATCTGCGCAGCCGTCTCGTCCAGCTTCTTCCGCAGACGGCGGGTCTGCTCCTCTTCTTCCTGGGCGGGCTCGCGCTCGCCGCCCGCCACCTTCGCCGCCGCAGTTTCCTCCTTGCCTTTCTCGCCTTCTCGCTCTTGGGCGTCTGCCCCGGCCTCTATTTTCGCAGCCACTACTTCATCCTCGCCCTGCCCGCGGTCTGCTTGTTTGCGGGGGCCGCGCTCGACCGGCTGTGCGAGGCGGCGGGACCAACTGGCCGCGCGGCCCGCGCCGGAGCGCTGGCGCTCTTCGCGCTCGCGGTCCTGCAGCCGTTCGCGCTCGCCGGAGCGCTCCTGCGCTCTTCTCCCGAGCAGATCTCGCGAACGCTCTACGGCCGAAACCCATTTGCCGAGGCGCTGGTCGTGGGGAGCTACCTGCGCGCGCACGCCACCAAGGACCAATCGATCGCGGTGCTGGGCTCGGAGCCGGAGATCTATTTCTACAGCCAGCGGCGCTCCGCCACGCGCCACCTCTATATGTACAACCTGGTGGAGGCGCAGCCTTTCGCGGCCGAGATGCAGGAGCAGCTGATCGGCGAGGTAGAAGCGGCGCGGCCCGCCTGGGTGGTCTATGTGCGGACGCACGGCTCCTGGCTGCCGCAGCCGTCTTCCTCCTCGCGCATCTTCCAGTGGGCAGGCGGCTACCTGCGCCGCGATTATGAAAAGGTGGGGCAGGTCGAGGCCCCCGACCCGACCCACACCCGCTACCTCTGGGGAGCCGAGGCCGCCGCCGCGCCCAGGGACGGCTTCACGCAACTTCAAGTGTTCCGGCGAAGGGACGACGCGCGCTGACGCCCGCGGCTCAGCAGTCCACCCGCACGCCGGGCGCCGCCACCTGATCGACGACGCGCTCGCCGGCCGCGATGTGGGTCGAGTCCCAGACCGCCGCGCGCTCGACCTCGGCGCCGGCGTCCACGCGCACGTCCGCGCCCAGCACCACTCCGGGCCCGATGCGCGCGCCGCTGGCCACCTGGGCCCGCTCGCGGATCAGCACCGGCCCGCGCAGCTCGACCTCGACCCGCGCCGTCGGGTGCACCCAGGCGCGGGGCGCCCGCTCCTCGAGTCCTGCGAAGGGATCGGCCAGCGGCCGGTAGCGCGGCAGCGGCACGCGGCCCTCCAGCATGTCGAGGTTGGCGCGCAGCAGCGAGCGGGCCGCGCCCAGGTCGCCCCAGTATCCGCTCTGCAGGTAGCCGTGGACCTTTCTGCCCTCGTGGATGAGCCGCACGTAGGCGGTGCGGTTGATGTCGCTCTCGCCCTCCGGCGGCAGGCGCGCAACCAGATCGTGCTCGGCGATGTGGACGCCGGTGAAGTGCATCCGGGTCAGCCCCGCCTCGGGCTGCGCCCCGCGCCCGGCGATGCGGCGGACGTTGAAGTCCGCGTCCACCTCGACCGCTCCGTAGCTCGCGCCCTTGGGATACGGCGCCAGCACCATGGTGGCGGCGGCCCGCGCGGCCCGGTGCGCAGCCAGCGCCGCCGAGAGGTCCACGTCGAACAACATGTCCCCATTCAAGAGGAAGAAGGTGCCCTCGCCCAGCATCGCCTGCGCGCGCCGGACGCCGCCGCCGGTGCCGAGGATGTGCTTCTCCTCGCGCGAGACCTGGATGTCGAGGCCCAGCTCGGCGGCGATTTTGCGGGCACCCTTCTCCATCTCCGCCGCGAGGTGATGGGTGTTGACCACCACCTCCTGCACGCCCGCGGTCTTGAGCAGCGCGAAGTTGAAGCGCAAGAGCGGCAGCCCGCAGACCGGCACCAGCGGCTTGGGGAGCTTGTCGGTCAGCGGCCGCAGGCGCGTGCCGAAGCCCGCGCAGAGCACCATCGCCTTCATCATTCCAGCGCGGGGGCCGCGTCCTCCGCCGGCCGGCGCAAGAGGCGCATCAGCGCCGCGCCCCGCCCCTGCAGCAGCGACACCAGGCCCACGTAGAAGAAGCCCCACTGGAAGAGCAGCAAGAACGGCAGCGAGAACCAGACGCCCTTGTCGAGCGCGAACCAGACCGCCGAGGTCAGGTACGCGCCCAGCGCCAATTCGAGCAGCGGCTGCGCCGTCAGCAGCATGCGGTACTTGCTCTTGCGGAAGCTCTGGTCGCGGCCCTTCATGCCGGTCTTGGGTGTGCGGGTGAAGCCGGTCTCGTAGCCCACCAGCGCCTCGATGACCGCCTTGGACTGGTTGACGCACATCCCGATGCCGAGCGCCATGATGAAGGGCAGGTACTTGATCCGCTGCCAGACCGGCATGCCGATCTCGCGCTGGCTTGCGATGTAGAAGAAGACCACGCTCATGGTCGCCGTCCAGAAGAAGGGCAGGTCGAGCATGAGCACTTCGTACCAGCCGTGCTTGAAGCGGATGACCATGCTCACCGGCATCAGCACCGTGAGCAGGATCATCAGCGGATAGGTGAAGTTGGCGGTGAGGTGGAAGAAGGCCTCGACCTTCACCGCGCGCGGCAGGTCGGACTTGAGAATGCGCGGCAACAGCTTGCGCGCCGTCTGCACGCTGCCCTTGGCCCAGCGGTGCTGCTGCGACTTGAAGGCGTTCATCTCCACCGGCACCTCCGCCGGCGAGACCACGTCGGGCAGGTAGACGAACTGCCAGCCCTTCAGCTGCGCGCGGTAGGAGAGGTCGAGATCCTCGGTGAGCGTGTCGTGCTGCCAGCCGCCGGCGTCCTCGATGGTGCTGCGCCGCCAGACTCCTGCGGTGCCGTTGAAGTTGAAGAAGCGGCCGCTGCGGTTGCGCGCGGTGTGCTCGATGACGAAGTGGCCGTCGAGGAAGATGGCCTGCGCCTGCGTCAGGTGGCTGTAGGCGCGGTTCAGGTGATCCCAGCGCACCTGCACCATGCCGATCTGCGGATCGGTAAAGAAGTGAACCGCCCGCGCGAGAAACTCCGGGGTCGGGGTGAAGTCGGCATCGAAGACGGCGACGAACTCGCCGCTGGCGACGCGCAGCCCCTCTTGCAGGGCGCCCGCCTTGAAGCCGCGCCGGTTGTCGCGGTGCAGGTAGACGATGTCGTGGCCTTGCTGCTTTTTGCGCTCGACCGCGGCGCGAGCGATGCCCCGCGTCTCGTCGGTCGAGTCGTCGAGCACCTGGATCTCGAGCAGCTCGCGCGGATAGTCGATGCGGCACACCGCCTCGATCAGCCGCTCGATCACGTACATCTCATTGAAGATGGGCAGCTGGATTGTGACCCGCGGCAGCGATTGGTAGCG